>NZ_BAAFGR010000439.1:0-223 GCF_041154655.1 Nocardia sp. JMUB6875 | reverse complement strand
TTTCGGGTCGGCGTTCCAGGCGTTGATCCAGGCTTGGACGTCGGCTTTGAGTTCGGTGACGCTGCGGTGGGCCGAGCGGCGCAGCTTGCGGTTGGTCAGCTCGGCGAACCAACGTTCGACCAGGTTGAGCCAGCTGGCCGAGGTCGGAGTGAAATGCACGTGGAAGCGTGGGTGACGCAGCAGCCATTTCTTGACCGCGGGGGTCTTGTGGGTGCCGTAGTTG
>NZ_BAAFGR010000438.1:0-223 GCF_041154655.1 Nocardia sp. JMUB6875 | reverse complement strand
AAGGTAGCCGTACCGGAAGGTGCGGCTGGATCACCTCCTTTCTAAGGAGCACTTCTCCACGACGCTTCACACAGGTGAATGTGGTTGTGGCAGAGACCGTTTGAGTCCCCAATCGTGGGACCGCGGACGCTCATGGGTGGAACACTGACTACCTCATCGCATCAAGGTGGAAGCCAAGTCTTTCGCCGCGGTGATATACCGACACACTATTGGGTCCTGAAAG
>NZ_BAAFGR010000435.1:0-267 GCF_041154655.1 Nocardia sp. JMUB6875 | reverse complement strand
TCCCACACCCTGTCGAGTGCAGTACCATCGGCGCAGGTGGCCTTAGCTTCCGGGTTCGGAATGGGACCGGGCGTTTCCCCACCGCTATAGCCGCCGTAACTCTATGAAACTGTCACACAGAGAGCCTTCACCCTTGCGGGCCAAGTCTTCTCAGTGATCTGTGTGTTGTTTCAGATACTGCACAGTGGACGCGTAGCTTCTTTGTTGGTAAGTCCTCGGCCTATTAGTACCAGTCACCTACACCCGTTACCGGGCTTCCAGTTCTGG
>NZ_BAAFGR010000434.1:0-273 GCF_041154655.1 Nocardia sp. JMUB6875 | reverse complement strand
CCAGAACTGGAAGCCCGGTAACGGGTGTAGGTGACTGGTACTAATAGGCCGAGGACTTACCAACAAAGAAGCTACGCGTCCACTGTGCAGTATCTGAAACAACACACAGATACAGGAAGACGGGAACCGAACCCTCGCAAGGGGATTCGCGACCTGGCTCTCTGTGGATAGTTTCATAGAGTTACGGCGGCTATAGCGGTGGGGAAACGCCCGGTCCCATTCCGAACCCGGAAGCTAAGGCCACCTGCGCCGATGGTACTGCACTCGACAGGG
>NZ_BAAFGR010000433.1:0-305 GCF_041154655.1 Nocardia sp. JMUB6875 | reverse complement strand
CCACACCCTGTCGAGTGCAGTACCATCGGCGCAGGTGGCCTTAGCTTCCGGGTTCGGAATGGGACCGGGCGTTTCCCCACCGCTATAGCCGCCGTAACTCTATGAAACTATGCACCGCGGTGGAGCGGAATCCCTTACCCCTCAAGGGGGTTCCCGGGGGAAGCCCCCGGGGAAATTCCTCTCAACACACGGCAGTGTGTTGTTTCAGATACTGCACAGTGGACGCGTAGCTTCTTTGTTGGTAAGTCCTCGGCCTATTAGTACCAGTCACCTACACCCGTTACCGGGCTTCCAGTTCTGGCCTA
>NZ_BAAFGR010000432.1:0-311 GCF_041154655.1 Nocardia sp. JMUB6875 | reverse complement strand
CGTCCCTAATTCCCGTGGCAGCCCCACCCAATGGTGGGGCCCCGTGGGTTGCTTCCCTCCCCAATGCTCGTGCGTGGCTGGCGTGCGCAAAGCACGGGGAAGCGTGGTCGCCTCGCCTGCCCTACCGCACTGGGGCTGACGCCAAGCCAGGAGCCGCCACCCACCGATCCCAGCCCACGGACCGCACGCATCACCTTTACAAACAAGAACATTGAAAACCCCACAGCGTTTCTTCCTTCCCCCGCCCCGGGCCGCTGCGCGGCCGAGCCTCGAGGAGGCTGGAACCGCCACCGAGGTCCCCAGCCCAGCCC
>NZ_BAAFGR010000431.1:0-325 GCF_041154655.1 Nocardia sp. JMUB6875 | reverse complement strand
GCGACCACGCTTCCCCGTGCTTTGCGCACGCCAGCCACGCACGAGCATTGGGGAGGGAAGCAACCCACGGGGCCCCACCATTGGGTGGGGCTGCCACGGGAATTAGGGACGTAACCCGCATCGGACCGCCGGGCGCGTGCGCGTCCGTTTCCGAATCCCGGTCAGGGCAGCCGCTTTCAGCTCCCCGGCATGGTGACGGTCATTCACCTGCGGGGTCTGAGAGGGATCGATCGAGGCAGGGGCGATCCAGCCGATGCGCCCGGCATGCTCGGAACCCGGTGGCATCACCACCGTCTTCCACTTGTCCGGGCCTTCCCCGATCAAC
>NZ_BAAFGR010000430.1:0-325 GCF_041154655.1 Nocardia sp. JMUB6875 | reverse complement strand
GCGACCACGCTTCCCCGTGCTTTGCGCACGCCAGCCACGCACGAGCATTGGGGAGGGAAGCAACCCACGGGGCCCCACCATTGGGTGGGGCTGCCACGGGAATTAGGGACGCAACCCGCACCGGACCGCCGGGCGCGTGCGCGTCCGTTTCCGAATCCCGGTCAGGGCAGCCGCTTTCAGCTCCCCGGCATGGTGACGGTCATTCACCTGCGGAGTCTGAGAGGGATCGATCGAGGCAGGGGCGATCCAGCCGATGCGCCCGGCATGCTCGGAACCCGGTGGCATCACCACCGTCTTCCACTTGTCCGGGCCTTCCCCGATCAAC
>NZ_BAAFGR010000429.1:0-389 GCF_041154655.1 Nocardia sp. JMUB6875 | reverse complement strand
TTTCTAAGGAGCACTTCTCCACGACGCTTCACACAGGTGAATGTGGTTGTGGCAGAGACCGTTTGAGTCCCCATTCGTGGGACCGCGGACGCTCATGGGTGGAACACTGACAAGCTTCATCGCACCTACGAAAATCCCATGTGGTTTTCGGCGGTGGATATACCGACACACTATTGGGTCCTGAAAGAACAGACGTTCTTTCCAGGCAAAAAACGATCTATCCGGATCTTCTGAGAAACTGCTGGCTTGGCCGGTAAGTCCTGATATCCCATCCGGGTGGGTGTGTTGTTTGAGAACTGCACAGTGGACGCGAGCATCTTTGTTAGTAAGTGTGTAAGAGCGTACGGTGGATGCCTTGGCACCAGGAGCCGATGAAGGACGTAGTAGGC
>NZ_BAAFGR010000428.1:0-411 GCF_041154655.1 Nocardia sp. JMUB6875 | reverse complement strand
CCCCACCGATCAGCGCCCCGGCATAGAGTACGACGAGCGCGACCGGGTACGGGCGAGGCAGATCCTCGTCACCGGCGACGGTGAGATCGATCCGCGGATGGAATCGAGCCAGCTCGACCCGCAGCGCCGCCGCATGCGATTCGTTGCCGCCGATCAGCGCGACCTCTCGAACCGGCTCGGCGCCACCGCCGACCGCGCGCAGCAGCGCCAGTCCGTGTGGATTCCAGCGGGCTACAACGGCTTCCGCGGCAGCGGAGATCACATCGCTGATTCGTTCCCGCGCGGGATTCGGCTTGGACTTCAGCCTCATCCGGCGTTCAGGCGGGCCGAAACAGCCGCGTAGCGGCGGTGCAGTTCGTGGTGGAGGGGGTCTATTCCGGTGGCGCAGTGGAGGATTTGGAGGAGGGGGCG
>NZ_BAAFGR010000427.1:0-497 GCF_041154655.1 Nocardia sp. JMUB6875 | reverse complement strand
CCTCGTGGGAGGGAGCCGTCGAAGGTGGGATTGGCGATTGGGACGAAGTCGTAACAAGGTAGCCGTACCGGAAGGTGCGGCTGGATCACCTCCTTTCTAAGGAGCACTTCTACGCAACGCTCTTCACACAGGTGAATGAGAATGCGTCAGAGACCGTTTAGTTCCCAACTGTGGAACTGCGGACGCTCATGGGTGGAACACTGACAACCTTCATCGCACCATGTTCGAGGCCATGTCTTCGAGCGCGGTGAATATACCGACACACTATTGGGTCCTGAAAGAACACGCGAAAGCGATTCTTTCTAGGAATCACAAACGACGAGACTGAATCCTCAGTCATACCGCCGAGCTTGCTCGGGCTGGTGCTGAAGTACGGATTTGGACTTGTGTGTTGTTTGAGAACTGCACAGTGGACGCGAGCATCTTTGTTAGTAAGTGTGTAAGAGCGTACGGTGGATGCCTTGGCACCAGGAGCCGATGAAGGACGTAGTAGGCTG
>NZ_BAAFGR010000426.1:0-507 GCF_041154655.1 Nocardia sp. JMUB6875 | reverse complement strand
CACCGACATCCCCGTGGCCCCCGGCACCCGCACCTACGAAGCCGTCAAACAACTCCCCTTCTCCTGGGACTACATCAAGGGCAACGGCTCACAGATCCTCACCGAATTCACCGCCCGCTATCTGGCCTGAGAGCTAGCTGCGGCCGTGCGCTTTTTCGTAGGCCGCGCGGGCGGCGGCGGTGCGGTCGCGTTCGCGCTGGTCGGCCAGGGCCGGGTCGAGGCCGTGTTTGGTGAGGCGGGCGCGGCGGAAGACGTACATCAGGGCGATGGTGAAGTAGATCAGGGGGAGGTAGAGCAGGGCCATCATTGCCAGGCCCATCCAGAGCGGGCCGGGGATGAACAGGAACAGGCACAGGGGCGGGATGATCGGGATGAGGATGCGCAGGAGGTAGCGGCGGGCGGCGCCGGGGCCGGTGAGGTCGTCGATCACCCATTGGCGCATGGATGGCGGGAGGGTGCCGCCGAGGATATAGCGCAGGCGCTGAAGGGGATTGGGCTGGGTGGGGT
>NZ_BAAFGR010000425.1:0-529 GCF_041154655.1 Nocardia sp. JMUB6875 | reverse complement strand
ATTCCGCCTCTCCCTCACCGATCCGGCGCATGGCGCGTGTTAGCGTCGGGCATGGTCAGCAGGCGGGATTTGCAGCATGCGGTGGTGACGGGGTTTCAGCGGCGGGTGGCCAATCCGATTATGGGGCGGGTGCGGATTCAGACGCTGTTGGAGACCACCGGGCGGAGGTCGGGGCAGCCGCGGATTACGCCGATCGGGGGGCGGCGGACGGGGAAGGAATTCTGGTTCGTGTCGGAGTTCGGGGAGCGGTCTCAGTACATTCGGAATATTCAGGCGGACAACCGGGTTCGGTTGCGGTTGCGGGGGCATTGGCATACCGGGACCGCACATGTGGTGCCGGAGGACGATCCGGTCGCGCGGCTGCGTGCGCTGCCTCGGGCCAACAGCACCGCGGTTCGCGCGGTGGGCACGGACCTCCTGACCGTTCGGATCGATCTGGACTGAGGGCTATGTAAAGGGTTGTCCGACAACCTGTTTGCCCTGATGCCAGACCGCGCGGGTGAGGGGGACGCCGGGGCGGTAGGCCAGG
>NZ_BAAFGR010000424.1:0-544 GCF_041154655.1 Nocardia sp. JMUB6875 | reverse complement strand
GAGGTAGGGGAGGGAGAGGGGGGTGGGCTGGTTGATGGCGCTGATTTCTTGGACGGTGAGGAAGACGGCCGCGTTCTTCTTGACCGAGGGGAGGTTATTGAAACCTGGTAGGGCTCGGTACTTTTCGTCCATGCCCGGGGAGTAGCCCGCGAGGAGGAGGTCGGAGGTCAGTTCGTCGAGGCGCTCGGGGGACAAGGAGAGGCGGCCGCCGTTGCCGCCCTGGGCTACGAGGTTTTCGGGGATGGTCATGCCCAGTTGGGTGAAGAGGCGGCTGGAGCCGTCCTTCGGGTCGGTCAGGACCATGAGTTGGGAGGGGCCGGCCAGCCAGGAGCTGGTGAAGGTTTTGCCCTTCAGGCCGGGGTTGCGTTGGGAGATGGCGTCGATGCGGGCGTTGAGGTCGGCGATGAGTTTGTCGGCGGCGGTGGACTTGTGGAGGACCTGGCCCAGGGCGCGGACCTGGTCGGGCCAGGGGGTGATGGTTTCCTTGCCGAGGGCGGGGAGGGTGGGGGCGACCTTGGAGAGGTCGGCGGAGGTTTTGGCGTCG
>NZ_BAAFGR010000423.1:0-554 GCF_041154655.1 Nocardia sp. JMUB6875 | reverse complement strand
TGGAGGGTGTCGGGGTGGATTCCCTTGGCGCGCTGCGGGCTCTGCGGGTCGTCGGGGTTGCACATGCCGGGCTGGGCCAGGTCGGCGAAGATCGGATCCAACAACGCGCGCAGGGCCGGGGTCAACTGACCGGAGATGCTGCTCATGCCGTCCACACCCTGCTTACCGACGATCAGACCACGCCGGGCTTGGCGATCCTCTTCGCTGACGAGGCGGCCGTCGGGGTCGAGGAATCCGAGGATGCGGTCGCCGAGCTTGGGCAGGTCGTCGGGGGTGGAGCGGGTGGCGAAGTGCGCCAACTCCATTTCGGCCTTGCCGACCAGCTCCGGGTCGGTGACAGCGGGGATGCGGCGCACGATCTGCACGATCCGGCGCGCGTGGTCGGCCGACACCAGCCCCTGTTCCTGCGCAGCTGCGACCCATGCCAGGTTCGGCTCGAGGATCTGTCCCATGACCTGGCGCTGCCCGAGCTGCTCGGCGGCATTCACGCGCGCACCGGCTTCGGCGTGGCCGAGGCGCAGCACCTGCTGCAGGTACTTGCCGGTGTGATTCTT
>NZ_BAAFGR010000422.1:0-562 GCF_041154655.1 Nocardia sp. JMUB6875 | reverse complement strand
GCCTTCCCCAACATGCACCTCATCGACCCCAACAACGCCGTCTGCGAACCCGACATCTGCGCGGTCGTCGAGGGCAACATCCTCGTCTACCACGACGAACACCACCTGACCGCGAGCTATTCACGGTCCCTGGCCCCGGAACTAGGACGAGAACTCCAGCCCATCCTCGGCTGGTGGTAGCCCCGACGCGCCTAGCATCGACGTCATGACGCTCAACGACCTGGTCGGCCGGTGGCAGTTGACGACATGGACCGCAACCGACGAAACAGGCGCGGTCACAACCCCATTCGGCGAAAACCCACAGGGCGTCGTGATCTACACCGCCCACGGCTGGATGAGCGGCCAACTAGCCGCCAGTGATCGCCCCAACCTCTCCACCGCCGTCGCCCTGGCCGGCACCGACCACGAACGCGCCGAAGCCTATTCGACCTACATCGCCTACAGCGGCGAATACCGCCTCGAGGGCGACACGGTCATCCACACCCTGCACATGAGCCTGTTCCCCAACTGGATCGGCACCGAACAACGCCGCACGTTCGAGGTCTCCCCCACCGACCTAACC
>NZ_BAAFGR010000421.1:0-589 GCF_041154655.1 Nocardia sp. JMUB6875 | reverse complement strand
CCCCGCGGCCGACGCGCCCCGCGCGCAGCGAGCTCCGACGACTCGGCAACCAGCGAACCCCGCACCGCGAGCGGCCGCTCCTGGACCCGCCGAGTCGGCGCAAATCCGGTTGCGCCGAAGGCATATCCAACCGCCGCCGACTCCGGGCATGGCGAGCACTCAGGCGACGGCGCGAATCACCTCGAAGACGTTCCGCGCGCCGCGAACCGGCCCGCATCGAACGAACCGAGCATCCCGCCGATTTCGCCTGGCGCCACCAAGGAAGAGAAGCTTCGCGCCGCCCGGGCTGCCCTGGCCGAGGCGACCGCCGCGGCCAAAAATGCGGGGAGCGTGTCGGACACCGAACGACGTGGCCGTCGTGCGCCACGCGGAGCGGGCTCGGGAGACCCGGCAAGAAGCGGGTCTCGTACTGAGAGCGGGAGCAATGGTGGCCGCCGAGGCGGTGCCGATGCCGCCGCGCCGGAGGGGTACCCGAGCATCGAGCCGGTCTCGCCTGGCGGTGGCAGCGGGGGAGTTGCGGCGGATTTTGTCGAGGGCGGGGATGACGAATTCGTGGAAGGCCGTGCTGGGCGGCGGGGTGGTGCGTACT
>NZ_BAAFGR010000420.1:0-603 GCF_041154655.1 Nocardia sp. JMUB6875 | reverse complement strand
CGGTTTCCTGGGTCTGGCCACCGCGTCAGTATCGGCCAACACGGCGGACCTCACATCAGAGTCCATGTGCCACTCCTTGATTCGGAGTTACACCGTTGTTCTTACAGTCCCCAAAACTCGGCGATGCATCCCCCGACCCTAGCGCCGACCGCGAATCCCCCCGCTAGCTCGTTGGTGAGAATGCACTGGTGGACATGCCTTCTCGGCTTTTACCTCCACGAATGCATTCTCAACCTCGCTCTGGTCATGGTTCTTGTAGGGGTGGAAGAGCTTGGCTGCGTCGAGCAGTTTTACGGCGGCGTCGTACTCGCGGTCGTTGCCCTTCAGCAGTGGGAGGACGTCGTCGGCGTGGCACATGGGGAGGTGTCGTAGTGAGTTGCGGGAGTGGGCTTCGACCAGGCGGACTATCAGGTCGCCGGGCAGGCGTGGCGGTTTCGCCCGCCGATCGGCGTCATCGCTCCCCATGACGACAGCCAACTACAGCCGTACGACATCCCCCGCCCACGCCCGAATCGATCGGTGAGAATGCGCTGGTGTACAGGGCTTCTCGGGGTTTGAGTACGTGGATGCATTCTCGGCGGATGGGGTTATTGGGTGGGGAGG
>NZ_BAAFGR010000419.1:0-606 GCF_041154655.1 Nocardia sp. JMUB6875 | reverse complement strand
ACGCCGTAGAGCCCATGCTCGCCGCCGGCGCCCAACGCTGGCTGGCCGAAATCGCAGCAGGCCCCCACCGCCTCCCCACCCCCGCCGAATTCGAAGCAGCCGCCGTCCGCTCCCTAACCCTTGGCGACAACCCTGAAGACCTCGAAATTACCCGGGGCCTGCTTCGCGCTATGGAGAACGACCCGGCGCTGCGCGCTATTTGGCATCGAATAAATCTGGAAGCAGAGCGCGATCTCTACCGGATCCTATTGAAATTGGCGGGTGCTCACGAGGAGCCATTTCAAGTACGCGTCACTGCTGCCGCAACTGCCGGGGCGATCCGGATTGCGCTGGAGTTGTGGGCCTCGGAAGATGGGCCGGTCGATGGGCCGGGCTCGCCGGCCGACCTTGTGGTTCGCTGTCTGCGTCGACTGAACTCGACTGCGAATCGCTCGACTGTCCAGTCTTAGCACGGCCCGGTTCTTGGGCTTGCGGTCTTGTCTGGCCGCGACTTCACCTAGTGTCATGAATCGTAAGTTCGTTGGCGGTGAAGGGTATAGGGTGGCCGCGTGCCGCCGAAGGTCGAGCCTTTGAAGCTGTCGGATACCGAACGTCAGGTGCTGGTGG
>NZ_BAAFGR010000418.1:0-620 GCF_041154655.1 Nocardia sp. JMUB6875 | reverse complement strand
CCGTCCAACCCGTCGATTCCCCCCTCCCCACCGGCTCCGCCTACCAATCCCTGAACCACCTGGTCTGCATCCTCTTCCACACCAGCCTCGCCGGCTCCGTAGGTATCCCGTTCTGCTGACCCGCGTCAGTTCTCGCCGTCCGCGACCTCGCGTCGCGCGAGAATGATCCCGCCGAGCGCACTTTCGGCCGAGGTCAGAGTTCGCTCGGCCTCGACCAGAAATCCGGCCGCGTCGAGCCACGCACGCATCCGGCTGTGCTGGCGGCGATGGACACGCAGATGCATCGGGTGCCCGCCGTAGCCTTGGGTTTTCAGCTGGGACTCGTCGCCGACGTGGAAGCCGAGTAGCAGTGGTCCGCCCGGGCGCAGCACTCGCCGGAACTGGGCGAATACGGAACCGAGCTCGTCATCGGGGATGTGGATGAGCGAATACCACGCGACCACACCGGCCATCGAGGCATCCCCGAGTGCGAGGTCCGTCATGGATCCGACCTCGAACCGCATCCCGGGGTAGTCACGGCGCGCCACATCGATTATCCCGGGCGACAGATCGATTCCGAACGCATCCACATCCAGCCGACGCAGATAAGCGGTGATCCGCCCCGCCCCGCATCCCACATC
>NZ_BAAFGR010000417.1:0-648 GCF_041154655.1 Nocardia sp. JMUB6875 | reverse complement strand
AGCGCGGACGGCACGGCCAGACCCGCCGCAAGCCCCAACCCGCCCCGCAACATCGCGCGCCTGCCGATCATCGCCGCACCTCGCATCCGGTCGAAGGGCGGTTCGAATAGGGCTGGAGCGCAATCACGGCTGCTCCACGGTCGCGGCGGGCAGAGTGATGACGACCGCCAGCCCGTGCGGGTCGGCCGCGCGCACGGTGAGCCTGCCGTGCCGGGAGGTGACCAGGGCGTCGGCGATCGGCAGGCCCAGGCCCGAGCCGGTGCGGCCGGTGGCGGTGGAGCCGCGGAAGAATCGGGTGGTCAACTGGCCCAATTCGCTGTCAGGGACGCCGGTTCCGTCATCGGCGACGGTGATGGTGACCCAGCCGGGGTCGGTGGTGACGGTCAGGCGGGTGGTGGTGCCGGGCCCGGCGTAGCGGCAGGCGTTGGACAGCGGCACATCCAGGATTTGAGCCAGCACATCGGCCGACACCGCGGTGTCCGCGCGTTGAGTGGCACACCAGTGCGGGGATTTGCCTGATTCGGCCGCGCTGGTGTGCCACTCAGCGGTCAGCGTCATGCCCGCGTCGTCGAAGGCGCTGCGCCAGGCGTCGATTCGGTCCTGGGCGACCTGTATCGCGTCGCAGTGGGCGGTGGCCGGGGTGGTGGC
>NZ_BAAFGR010000416.1:0-671 GCF_041154655.1 Nocardia sp. JMUB6875 | reverse complement strand
CGCCACGGTCACCAGCACGGTGTCGCGGCGCCCGCCACGCATCACCGCCTGGACCACCGCGAGCGCACCCAGATACGGCACCAGCTCCGAAGGCCCCCACGCCGGAATCACGAACATCGCCGCCGCCAGCCCCGACAACACCAGCGACATCACCACCGGCCACCGATCACCGAACGCGAACACCAGACACGCCACCACAGCAAGCAGCCAGTAAACGAATGGGACGCGGTACTCACCCGGGAACGTGCTCGCCGCCAGCAACACCGGGGTCAGCAGCAGCGGCAGCACACGTGCCGCCTTCCAGCGCAGGCCACGGTCACGAAGGTCGATCACGAATCCACGGTAGTGAACCGGCGAGACTCCCGGCACACACGGGTCGCGGGTAGCACAACGGTTGCCACGCCACAAGACTCCCGTGGCCGCAATCAGGCCCCCGAACCCGGCCCGACGGAGGATCCGGCGCGGCGCGCCGAGCGACAGGCTTGGAAGCGACCCGACCCGAGGAGCCCCTGTGATCTCGCGACGACGCCTGCTCGTCACCGCCGCCGCCCTACCCCTGGCCGCAGCCGCCGCCGGCTGCACCCGCCGCACCGACACCCCGCCCGCCGCACCCGGCACCCGGCCGCTGCCCATCCCGCCGCTGGCCGACTCCCGCGTCGACGCCGCCGAAG
>NZ_BAAFGR010000415.1:0-705 GCF_041154655.1 Nocardia sp. JMUB6875 | reverse complement strand
CTGCGAAGGTCGAGGAGAGCCAGCGCGTTCGACCCCACGTGAGCACCCGACCGGTGAGAACCGGCCACCACTGACCGATCCTGCCGTAGTTGAGCAGGAGCATGGTGACCGGATCCGCACTGATATGCGCGTCGGCGGGCGGGGCATCCGTCGGGTCGACGGTCAGTATGCCGTCCCGGAAAACGTATGTGTAGCTGGTGAATCCGCGCAGTCGTAGGTACGCGGTGCTCACCCTCGCCGACGGAAGGCAAGCGTTCGCGAAGGCGGTCCGCACCAGTGACGGGCTCGCGGTCCCGTACCGCGCGGAAGCCCCTACCGCGCAGGGTCTTTCGGGGCTGGTGCCGACACCGGCGGTGTTGTTCACGGTGGAGCGGAGCGGGTGGTTCGTCGTCGTGTTCGACGCCGTCACCGGCCACCACCCCCCACTTGGACCGCCCCGACGACCGTCTGTCCGCTGACCTTTTCCACCAGCGCGGGCACGACGCCACGGTAGCCCGTAAAGTTGCTGCCGGATTTCTCCCGGATCGTGACGCCACCCTTCTCGCCGTCGACCGATTCGGACGCCGCCGGGGCGGCCTGCCCGGACACTGCCAGAATCGTCGCGAGAAGCACGATCAGAAAGCTGTTCCACCGAAGCGGAACCCGACTCGCGGCCTAGCCGTGCTGCCCACCCATCGCACCCACCCTCCAATCACGAAAGGTAGC
>NZ_BAAFGR010000414.1:0-769 GCF_041154655.1 Nocardia sp. JMUB6875 | reverse complement strand
GTGGCCAGGACCATGGGGGCGAGGCGGTCGAGGGGGATGCCGCGGCCCAGGGCCGAAATCGCGCCCAGGACAGTGCCATCGGGGTGGCGGACGGGGGCGGCGACGGCGGCGATGCCCATGGGGCAGCGGTCGGGTTCGCTGATCGCCAGGCCCTGCCGGGAGCGGGTGCGGTGCAGGCGGGTGTGGAGTTGGCGCAGCCGCGACGGGTCCGAGCGGGTGCGGAACAGTGCGTCGACGCGTTCGGGTCCCATGGTGGCCAGCACCGCCCAGCCCAGCGCACTGCGATCGGCCGCGATTCGGGAACCGGCCAGCGGCGGCGGCACGGCGGATTCGGCGCCGATCTTGTCGAGGTGGCGGATCCGGCGACCCTCGAGAATGCCCAGATGCGTTGTGACACCGGCATTCCGGTGCAGCGCGTGCAGGCCGGGACCGGCCGCGGACCGCAGCTCACCGCATTCCCGCTGCCGCCCGGTCAGATCGAAGGCCCGCCTGCCGAGCCGGTGCCCGCCGCGATCGGGTTCGAGCCACTCCAAACGGACCAGTTCGCGAATGATCCGGTACGCCGTGGTGCGCGGCAGCCCGGTCGCCGCGGCCACGGCATCGAGGGCGACCGGCTCGGACTCGGCGCTGAAAACGTCGAGCACATCGGTCATGCGCTCGATCATCGACGGCCTGCTCTCCATCACATACCTCCGACCCGAAGCTAACCCCGGCCGCGGACCCCACCGGAACCCCCGGTTCCGTTGGCTGAAACGACCACCCCCGCGAC
>NZ_BAAFGR010000413.1:0-788 GCF_041154655.1 Nocardia sp. JMUB6875 | reverse complement strand
GGGGAAGTGTGGCCCGTTGTCGTCGATGCGACGCTCGGGGGCGGGGACGTGGCGTTGCGAGGCTGCGATGCGGTCGCGCCGGTGAGCACGTTGCAGAAGTGGCTGGGGATGGCGTATCCGGGGTTGGCGTCGAGTGTGGGCGCGTGTTCGGGGCAGACGTCGACGGGGGTGCGGGTGCTGGCGCGGACGCCGGATCCGTTGCCGCGCAGGGAATCTCTGGTGTCGGTGGCGCGGCATCTCGAAACCGCAGGGCTGCTGGGGATTTTCGACGCGGGCGCGCCGGTCACCAGCCGGTTGGCCGCGCCGCTGCTGGCGGATCCCCGAGTGGGACTGGTGATCACCGTCGCCGCGCGACCCGACGCCATCAACCGGCTGCAGCCCGCGCTGGGGTGGCTGGACGAGAACTTCAGCGAATTCGTGGTCGGCGACGCGGTCATCGTGCTCACCGAGCAGGTGCCGGGCTCGGCGGCCGCGGTCGTCGATCATGTTCGGACACACCTGGGTTCGTGGGTGCGGGCGATCGTGCAGATTCCCTTCGACATCCACCTCGCCTCCGGCGGACCCATCTCCTGGCATCGGCTCACCGCCGAAACCCGCGACGCCTACCTGGCCCTGCTGGGAGCGCTGCGATGACCGATACCCAACTCTCGGGACTCTCAGGGGCCTACGCCCCTGAAACCCCAGGCAGCCTCAGCGCCCTCTATACCGCTGCGTCACAGCAGCATTCGCCCTCGGCGTCGGCAGCTCAACCGCGCCCGACCGCGCCGACCACTGCGCCCGCCCCAACC
>NZ_BAAFGR010000412.1:0-793 GCF_041154655.1 Nocardia sp. JMUB6875 | reverse complement strand
GATCTTGCCCAACCCCGCCGCCGATCTTGAAGGCCCCGAGGGTGCAGCAACCCCCGACCTCGGCGACCTAGCCGATCGGAACGATTCCGACCTTGTCCGGCCCATTGGCCGAGTCCGCCGGGGGCGGATCGAGCAACCGAGCCCGGATCGGCCCGCCGAGCGGTGTGACGCCGGGCAACTGCGTCCCGGGCCCACTCGATCCCAGCACCGACAACGGAGCCCATCGGGCACGACGACCTTGCCGCACAAGGTTTTTGACGCTCAGCCGTGAGCCGCGAGCAGCGCAGTCCGGCCCACCACCGCCCTCGACACCCGTATCCAAGCCGTCGCCTGCCTCAACCCCCAGCTGCGAAGCGCACGGCGGGGACCGCTTCATGCCGATCGGCGTGGCATTCGGCTCCGAGGGCAATGACGCCGACACCCATCCATGTGGCTGCCACGCGTACCCCTCCCCCCCGCCGCTGGGCGAGTATCAGGGTCGCCGCGCCGAACGGTGCCCGCAGACCTTTCGACCTGGCGGGCGGCCCGCAACTGAGGCTGCCGAGTTGAGCGGTATCTGCCGGTCCCCACCCTTTAGTGGATGGGGCCGAGCGGCAGAACAGCACTCGCGCACCTACGCTCACGCAATCGCCTGGCTGCCGTACAGAGTCCCGCACACGCCTATGGGCGAGGCCCGGATGCCTCATCGCTGCGGTGCCCGCCGGGTTTTCGGGTCTGGCGGGCGGCCCGCAACTGAGGCTGCCGAGTTGAGCGGTGCCTGCCGGTCCCCACCCTTGGGCGGGTGGGGCCGAAC
>NZ_BAAFGR010000411.1:0-800 GCF_041154655.1 Nocardia sp. JMUB6875 | reverse complement strand
GGCAGGGGGCGGCGGAGTGGATGACGTGGGTCAGGCTCGACAGGTCGTAGGCGGCGCGCTCCTCGGCGGGCACGCTGAGGATGCGGGAGACCATGGTGGGCACGATCTTCACCTGCTGGATGCGATGCGTGTCGACCAGCTGGGGGAACTTGCGCGCGTCCCAGCGGGGCATGATCACGAGATTCGCGCCCATGCGCAGGCCCAGTACGGCCAGCGCGTTCGGGCTGGTGTGATACAGCGGCCCCGCCACCAGCATCGGCACCCCGGGCGCCAGTCCCGCCCGCTGCGCGGTCGCGCCCGCGATGCTGAGCAGCTGTTGCGGCGTCATCTTCTCGCGCGCAACGCCTTTGGGCTTGCCGGTGGTGCCCGAGGTGTAGATGACACCCATGCTGTCGGCGACCGCACCCTCGATGTGCCCGACCGGGTCCGGGTGCGCGGCGATCAGTTCCTCGAGCAGTTCGTGACGGCCGGTGGGTTCGGCCAGCCCCGGATCCCAACCGCCCTCGGCGAGCAGCTCGGCGGGCATGGCGATCTCGACGACGCGGGCGTCACTACCCGCGATGTCCCGGGCATCCTCGACCACGGGCACGAACCCGGTGTGCGCGAAGATGATTCGCACATTCGCATCGGTAAGCACATGCGCCACTTCGGCGGCCGTCCACCGGGTATTGATTGGCAGCGGATTGGCGCCGGCCGAAGCGATCCCGACCGACACCTCGAGGAACTCGATGTCGTTGCGCGCCATGATCACACACTTGTCGCCCCGCCCGACCCCGCCTGCCAACAGCGCCGCCCCGAGC
>NZ_BAAFGR010000410.1:0-849 GCF_041154655.1 Nocardia sp. JMUB6875 | reverse complement strand
ACGACGCCCCGGTCCTCACCGATTTCCATGTGGGCCTGGCCTTCCCATGCCAGCACCCCCTCGATCACCGCGACGGCATCGCCCAACTCCCCGCCTGGCGCATCCTCCCCGACAAACTGAACTCCCAAGTCTCCGAAACCTGGCAGGGCGACGCCGGCGGCGGCCCCGTCGGCTGGACCACCCTCCTCCTGAAATCCCAGCCCATCCCCGCCTACCTCAACCACGACTGGACCCGCGACTGGGGCGAATTACAGCGCCTCACCCCGTATATCGACGCCCCCGCCATCACCCCCACCGTCCGCGTGGAGAACCGCTGGGGCTGGGTGAACGACACCCCCATCATGGCCACCCGCCGATCGACTGCGCCGCAGGTAGGGTGACCGCCATGAAACGAGGCGTCCTGATCGCGGCAGCGCCCATCCTGCCGATAGCCGCACTCCTGATCCCGGCCGGACCGTCCGCGGCCGATGCGCCCCTGTACTTCGACTCCGCCCCGATCAGCCCCGGTCCGGGCTGCTCGGGCAAGGTGACCGCGGAGGTCTCGGCGAGTCAGGGCCAGCAGGCCCGGGAATTCGCGGACTTCATCGACAGCTCGACGCGGGTGACGGTCAACTTCACGCCCGACACCAATCCGGCGGGGTCGCTGTCCGCGTCCCCCGGTGACACCTGCGAAATCTCCACCACGGTCACCATGCGCAACCTCGACACCGGAGTCTCCAACACCGAAACCAAATCCACCCAATACGACGGCCACTACGGCTGGCACGCCGCCTTCTTCACCCTCCCGGGCTCCGGCCGGGTCTCGGTCTCCGTCAGCACCAACCCCACCCCCGCCGAACTCACCATCAC
>NZ_BAAFGR010000409.1:0-853 GCF_041154655.1 Nocardia sp. JMUB6875 | reverse complement strand
CGTTCGACCAGGTTGAGCCAGCTGGCCGAGGTCGGAGTGAAATGCACGTGGAAGCGTGGGTGACGCAGCAGCCATTTCTTGACCGCGGGGGTCTTGTGGGTGCCGTAGTTGTCGCAGACCAGGTGCAGGTCGAACTCGGCCGGCACGGCGGTGTCGATGGTTTTGAGGAACCGGAGAAACTCCTGATGCCGGTGGCGCGCATAGTGTTCGGCGATGACCGAGCCGCTGGCCAGGTCCAGGGCCGCGAACAGGTTGGTGGTGCCGTGGCGGACGTAGTCGTGAGTCATCCGGGCCGGGGTGGTGGGCATGATCGGCAGCGTCGGAGCGGTCCGGTCCAGGGCCTGCATCTGCGATTTCTCGTCCACGCACAGCACCAGCGCGTTCTGGGGCGGGTTCATATAGAGCCCGACCACGTCGCGGACCTTGTCCACGAACAATGGATCGGTCGACAGTTTCCAGGTCTGCACCAGATGCGGTTTGAGCCCGAACGCCCGCCAGATCCGGGAAACCGCCGACTGCGACATGCCCGTGGCCTGCGCCATCGAGCGTGTCGACCAGTGTGTATCGCGTTGCGGCGGAGAGGTTTCCAAGGTCGTAGTAATGACGTGTTCCACCTGCTCATCAGTGATCTTGCGGGGCGCGCCCGGTCGCGGTTCGTCGGACAAGCCTTCGAGCCGGTCACGTTCGAACCGAGTTCTCCACTTGCGCACCGTTTCTCGCGAAACACCCACCAGCCGCGCCACTTCGGAGTTCGACCCGCTCTCCGCACACGCCAGCACGATCCTCGACCGAAGCGCCAATGCCTGCGCCGTCTTTCGACGACGCGACCATCCCACCAGCACCTGACGTTCGG
>NZ_BAAFGR010000408.1:0-860 GCF_041154655.1 Nocardia sp. JMUB6875 | reverse complement strand
GGATGTGGGGGCGGAATGGTCTTATGGGAGGAGCTTCTCGGGATGCTGCGGTTGATCATCGGTGTGGCGGCTGGGTATGTGCTGGGCGCCAAGGCCGGGCGGGCTCGGTATGAACAGATCAGTAAGACGACCCGCGCGATCAGCGAGAGCCCTGTCACACGGAAGGTCGTGATGATGGGTCGGCAGAAGCTCTCGGACAAGCTGAGCACCCAGCCGAAGCTGGAACCGATGGTGCCGCTGGATGAGCGCACCACCATCCTGGTGCCGCAGGATCAGCTGCGCCGCTGAGGGATTGGGGCTTCGCCCCTTGCCCCCGGCGCTCGAAGGCACTCGAACCAGAAACCTGCCGATTAACAGTCGGCAGGTTTCGGCTGTCTAGGCGAAGTCGGCTGAGTTGCCCATGGCCTGGGTGAGGAGGCTCTTTCGGTATTGCTCCAGGGCGACCAGGTCGCCGAACAAGGCCATGTAGGCGTCGGGCTGTTCGGTGGACGAGATGCGCTGGAGTTTGGACTTCAGCTCGGCGATCTGGCGGCCTACCCAGGATTCCTGGGTGCGGGCGATGATGCCGGTGACGAAGCGGGGGATGTCGTCGGCGGATTTCACCGGGAGGGGTTCGGCGGCCAGTTCGGAGACCAGGGCTCGCATGGTCAGGTCGTCGGTGTTGTCGGCGACGACCGAGACCCATTCCGCGCCGGTGAGGCCGCTGGCCGTGCCGCCGGCCTCGAGGATGGCGGCGCGGACGGTGATGTAGGCGGGGTGGGTGAAGGCGTCGGGCTCGAGGGAGTCGAAGACGGGGCCCGCGAAGGCGGGGTATTGCAGTGCGGCGGCGAGGGTTTGGCGCTGCGGGAGCAGAGTGGGGT
>NZ_BAAFGR010000407.1:0-870 GCF_041154655.1 Nocardia sp. JMUB6875 | reverse complement strand
TCGATCCTGGAGATCAACTCCGGAATCACCGTGGAGCTGCACAAGATTCGCCTCGAGCCCGACAACGCGATCGAGCTGTTCCGCCAGTACGACCTGATCGTCGACGGCACCGACAACTTCGCCACCCGCTACCTGGTCAACGATGCCGCCGTGCTGGCGGGCAAGCCGTACGTGTGGGGCTCGATCTACCGCTTCGAGGGCCAGGTCTCGGTCTTCTGGGAGGACGCCCCCGACGGGCGCGGCATCAACTACCGCGACCTCTACCCCGAGGCCCCGCCGCCGGGCATGGTCCCCTCCTGCGCGGAGGGCGGCGTGCTCGGTGTCCTGTGCGCCTCGATCGGCTCGATCATGGTGACCGAGGCGATCAAGCTGATCACCGGCATCGGCGACCCGCTGCTGGGCCGTCTCATGGTCTACGACGCACTGGACATGTCCTACCGGACCATCAAGCTGCGCCGCGATCCCGAACGCCAGCCCATCACCGAACTCATCGACTACGACGCCTTCTGCGGCGTGGTCTCGGAGGAGGGCCAGGCCGCCGCGATCGGTTCCACCATCACCGCGCGTGAGCTGAAGGACATGCTGGACGCGGGCAAGGACGTCGCCATCATCGACGTCCGCGAACCGGTCGAATGGGACATCGTCCGCATCGAGGGCGCGACCCTGATCCCCAAGGACCGCATCCTCTCCGGCGAGGCCCTGGTAGAGCTCCCGCAGAACACCCCGATCGTGTTGCACTGCAAGACCGGAATCCGCTCCGCCGAGGCCCTCGCGGCCCTGAAGAACGCGGGCTTCGCCGATGCCACGCATTTGCAGGGCGGAATCATCGCCTGGGCCAACCAGGTTGATCCGTCACTGCCGGTCTACTGA
>NZ_BAAFGR010000406.1:0-906 GCF_041154655.1 Nocardia sp. JMUB6875 | reverse complement strand
GCCCACCCCCATCCCGCCGAATCTTCCGAGCCCGCCGCATAGCCTTCAACACCCGCTCCAACGGCGCAGCCTCAACCTTGGTGAGCTTCTCCAGCACAGCCCGATTCCCCACCCCCACAAGCAAATCCCGCAAAATCTCCGCCGAAGACCGATCCAAATCCGCGAACCGCTCGGCATCCAGATCTGATTCGACAACCGCGGTGGATTCGACCGGCTCATCGCCATCCGGCTCATCGTCGCGGAGCCGCTCCGGGTAGCCGAGTTCCAGCACGCTGCGCCGAATACCGCGCCGCAGCCGCCGCAGGCTGATCTGATCCGCACCGCCCAGCGGACCCGCGAGGAGATCCAGCGCATCGTCGGCTGTGAACGAGATCGGCCGCGGATGCCGCACCGATGTCGGATCCCCCGCCGTAATAGCCCGCAGTGCCAACAACATCCACACCGCACCCCGCCGCCGCGCCAACGGCACATCCGCCGGAGGCTGCCGCACCGGCACCCCGGCTGCCAGCAGGGCACGCCGCAGTGGAGCCAGCGACAGCGGCACCGACCGCACGATCACGGCCATCCGAGACCAGGGCACGCCGTGACTGAGATGCGCCCGCCGCAGGTGGTCGGCGATGAGCGCTGCCTCCTTCGCGGGCGTGGTCAACACCTGCACTCGCGCTTCACCCTCGAATTGCGCTTCGCCCCCAACATTTTCGACAGCCTCGTGGCCATTGCCGTTCGACCGATCGGAAACCAGATCGCGCAGGAAGTCCGTGGTGGCCGGAACATTGCGCAGCCCGGGCGGGGGTGTGCGGTGGGCAGCCATGCCGGGGAGGCGGGCGGCTATGCGGTCGGCTAATTCCTGGATTGCGGTGGCGGAGCGGTGGTTGTGGCGCAGGATGATGCGGCGGTCCGGTGGGG
>NZ_BAAFGR010000404.1:0-969 GCF_041154655.1 Nocardia sp. JMUB6875 | reverse complement strand
CTATGCGGCATGAGCGCTCACTCTCCTCGGCTATGGCCAGGCCGCCTTGCGCATCCGACAGATTGCGAGTGCATCGCGGCCTCACGTTGATTCGGTCCCGAAGCGGGCGAGATAGTGCCAGACCTTCTTCAAGGCCTGCGGGTCGTATCGACCGGATTGCGCGGCTTGCCCGACAGCGCGGGTGTCCAGGATGCCGTCCACCGCCAGAGCGACACCCAATTCGACATATTGCACACCCCGATATCCGGGATGCCGCCGCAAGGTGTCAACGGTGAGCCGGAATCCGTTGTGCCACTCCACGGCGCACGGTAGGCGACGAGCGACGGCTTCGATATCGGTGCCCCGATGACCGGGGTCGAGGACGATCGCCTCAACATCGCGATCGAGTTGGACCGGACCATGGATATGCGCCTCGACGTAATTGTCGAGCGGGTCTTGGTCACCGGTCTCGGCCTCGGCCAGTGCAATGAGGCCCATGCGCGATGCCACGCCGAAGTTCGAAGGGTTCAGGTAGCTGTCGGGATAGCAGAACGTCGTGCGGTCCAGCACGGCCGCGGTCAGTCGTAGATGCGCCGAGCCGAACCGGGGTGCAGCGCCGACGGATGCGCGCCGAAAGTTCAACGCACCATACACTGGCCGATCTTCCGCCGGCCCATGGTCGTACGTACCACCGAACATCCGGCTCTCCCAGTGCCAGCGGTCGCCACCCAGGTGCGCGGTCAACCCGCCATTGCTCGTTCCGGTGACGAATTGCGAACGGTAGCTACCGTCATCGGCCAAAGCTCCGAGAACCACCTGGTCCGCGGCAGGCCAATCCGGATGGAAGTTCACTGTCACCGGCACCGACGAATGAAGCGGGAGCCCGGTAGATCTCGACGTGACAAACGCGACTGCCCGATCGGCACTGCCATTCGAATGCTCCCCATGCACCCAAACAGTCTGCTCGAGCGCGGGCCGCACGCAACTCGG
>NZ_BAAFGR010000403.1:0-1016 GCF_041154655.1 Nocardia sp. JMUB6875 | reverse complement strand
CCCCCACCCCACCCGCTGCGCCACCGGCGACCAGCTAAAACACCCCACCGAGTGGCACACCAGCGCGGCAAATCCGGACAAAACCCCTCACTGGTGTGCCACTCGGCGTGAGAGTCAGGGGCGGGCGGCTAGGTCCGCGAGGAGCTGCTCACGTTGGGGGGCAGGGCGTTTGGGGCAGCTGGTGCACATCTCGCAGCCGGGGACCTCGAAGACCAGGCAGCAGGAGATGCGGCGGACGAAGGTGCGGCCGCCGATGTCCTGGAAGCGCGGGACCGGCAGGCGGCCGGCCACGTCGCGGGCCAGGCGGGCACCGGCTTCGGGAGCGCCGATGTCGAGGGCGCGGTTGCCGATGGCGTCGGCGACGATCGCCCAGAGCGAGGGGACGCCCGCGCCGGAGACCTCGGCGACGACCGGGATCACCCGTGACAGGGTGTGCCGGAGGGCGTGACCGACGGGCGTGGTCGCGCAGCACTCGGCCGCGGGGACCTCCGGATGGGCGCAATTCGCCTCCGCCGCTGCGGAATTCGCCTCGGAGGCGTGAATCGCGGGGATGGCCGCCGCGAGCGCCACCGCGTAGTGATGCCGCTCCGGAATCACCCGCTCGACCCCGCCGTCCGGCCGGATCTCCAGCCCGATGTGCTCGAGCGCCGGATCGAACGCGGGCTCACCCGACGCCACGGCCGCGACGATCGGATCCACCAGCGAGGAGGCCGCCATGCACCACCACAGCGTCCCCGACACCCGCGAGTTGCCAGTCCCCCACGAGATCCCCATATCGGCGATCCGCTCGGCCAGCCATTCCGCCCGCACCAATTCGGTGCCCGGCACCAGGGCCTGTGAGACAGGGGGCTGCGCAACCATTTCCATCCGACTCCGATCCCGGCCGACCATCGATGATTACTACGCACAGTGGTTACACCCGCGATGTCGCGGCGGTCACCACCACAATGTCACGTTTCACCCCCGCTGTGGGCCGCTCCCCACGTCCCCCCTCGATCACTCGAGCGGCCCCAGCG
>NZ_BAAFGR010000402.1:0-1023 GCF_041154655.1 Nocardia sp. JMUB6875 | reverse complement strand
ACCCGCCACGAGGTGATCACCCACACCGCCCGGCCCGGCTCAATCGATCCGAACCTCGGGCGCGTCGACTGTGATCATTGCTAGCGTTGATTGCATGAGCACCGGAAAGAAGCGGCCTACTGCGGCTTCGCTCACGATCCGCAACCTGGATCCGAAAGTGAAGGAACGGCTCAGGAAGAAGGCCGCCCAACGCGGACATTCGATGGAAGCCGAGGCGCGGGAGGTGCTCGCTGCTGCGCTCGCGCCCTCCGCGGCCGAGAATCCGCTGTCCGGTGCCGCTCTCATCGAGCGTCTGGCCAATCTGCGGAAAGAGCTGGACGCGGCGGGAGTGGAGTTGGTGATCCCGGACCGGCACGAGTCGTGATCATCCTCGATACGAATGTCATATCGGACGCGCTCATGACGCCGGAGAAGGCTCCACGCGTGGTCGAATGGGTTGCCTCCCTGGACGAATTCCATACGACCGCAATCACCACTCAAGAGGTCGCCATGGGTCTGTTCCTGCTGCCGGAAGGGCGGCGAAAACGTCATCTGATCGACGTCGCGGATGCCGTGTTCCGGCCGCTGGAGGAGGCAGGCCGGGTGCTGTCTTACGAGCACAATGCCGCATTCTGTTATGCCTGGTTGATGGAGAAGCGGCCGAAGCCTTCAGCGGGCGAGGTGATGGATGCGCAGATCGGCGCGATTGCGTTGCTGTACAGCGCGACTGTCGCGACCCGCAACGTGAAGGACTTCGCGGGGCGCGGCATCGAGGTATTCGACCCGTGGACCGGTCGAACTCACTGACGCCCCCTTCGCCATCAGCCTTTCCCGGCTCGGTGCCATAGTCGCGAGCCTAGCCCCGAAATCGGAGAGCTCGCGGATCATCCTGTGCGGCGGTGGAATTGGGTTATAGGGGGAGTGTCATGGTGAGGCTGTCGCGGGCTGCCAGGTAGGCGGAGCGGACGTGGGCTGTCAGGTCGGCGCGGGTGCCGGGGGTGGGGAGGAAGGTCCATTCCTCGAGGGCGTAGCCGAAGGCTGAGA
>NZ_BAAFGR010000401.1:0-1031 GCF_041154655.1 Nocardia sp. JMUB6875 | reverse complement strand
CCCGCATAGACGGCGTCCCCACCGACGTCACCCGCACCGAACCCTCCGTAGCCTGGTCCGCCGGCGCCCTGATCTCCTCCGGCACCGACCTCAACCACTTCTACCTCTCCCTCCTCTCCGGCACAGTCGTCCCCGCCGCCCAACTACCCGAAATGCTGACCACCCTCCCCGCCTTCTCCGACACCGGCATCGGCTACGGCCTCGGCATCGCAGGCACCAAACTCCCCTGCGGCACCCAGTACTACGGCCACAACGGCGAAATCCCCGGCTACCTGACCATCTCCGGCGCCACTCGCGAATCCCGCGCCGTCACCCTCACCCTCACCACCTCCCATAACACCGACCCAAACCTCCTAGACCTCCTCACCGACGCCCTTTGCCCGTAGCCCGACAACCACCGGGGGTGCGAGGTTCGAAAGCCTGCGGCAGTACCGGCGGCCGCCCCACAAAATGCCCGCATGAAAACGGGGATGCCGATCCGCGGGAGCTCGGCAATGCGTGAGGGGCAGGCAGTATGACCTGCTGCCGCACGAGGTCATGAGCATAGACACGGTGTTGGCGACATCGGCCGAGCGGACCGGCTACGACCTCGGCCGACGCCTTCCGCTCGGAAAGGCTGTCGCGGTGCTGGATTCGCTGTGCCGGGCCACGAGGTTGGAGCCCGCGCGAATCCAGGACATCTGTGGGAACCATTCCGGTGAGAGAGGAGTCGCTCGGCTGCGCACGATTATCGGGTACGTCGATGCGGGGGCGGAATCACCACAGGAGTCGGAGACACGGCTTCTTCTGGTGGCGGCCGGGTTTCCACGCCCCGCGACTCAGATTCCGGTCTTCGACGAGACCGGCAGATTCGTCGCGCGCCTGGATATGGGATGGCCCGAATGGAAGGTTGCGGTCGAGTACGACGGCAGCCACCACTGGACCGACAAACGCCAATACGCACACGACATAGACCGCCACGCCAACCTCCACTCCCTCGGCTGGACCATCATCCGCGCCACAGCCCCCCACCTCCACACCACCTCGACCCC
>NZ_BAAFGR010000400.1:0-1043 GCF_041154655.1 Nocardia sp. JMUB6875 | reverse complement strand
GGGTGGGGATTGGGGAGAGGGGTGGGAGGGCATCGGTGCGGTTGTAGGTGGTGAAGGCGTGGAGGAAGGCGGCCATTGTGACGATGGGGGTTTGGTTGTGGATGGCGTTGGCGAGGGTGAGCCAGCGGGCGGCGATCGGGCGATCGCCGCGCTGGGCCTTGCGGATGATCGGCGCTAATGCCTTGCCCGCCAGGAGTTTCGCGCAGTGCATGAGGTTGGGGGCGTGGTGCACGGCGGATTGGAAGAGGGAGATGAGCGGGTGGCGTAGGAAGCGGCCGAGGCCCGCCTCGGTGAGGCTGCTCGCGGCGGTTGCGATGAGCCCGACACCGATGACGCGGGTGCCGATCTCGCCCGGGTTGCGGCTGACGTAGGTCAGCACGCTCATGCCGCCCATGGAATGTCCGACGAGAACGACCGGGCCGGTCGGTGCGACGGCGGCGACTACAGCGGCCAGATCGTCAGCGAGCTGCTCGAGCGTGTAGGTGCGGCGGTCGGCACGGGCGGACTCACCGTGTCCGCGGTGGTCGTAGCTGACGATCCGCGCGTTCGGATACTGCCGCCGCAGCCCGTCGCGAACCGGCGTCCAGCTCTCCCCGCGTCCGCAATGCCCGTGCGCGAAAACCACCGTCACATCGGCATCCCGGGGACCGCAGATCCGAACCTCGAGCGCCACACCATCTTCGGTCCGGACCACGGCGCGAGCCTGCCCGGCGGCGGCGAGAGTACTCACGGTCGACATCGGGGCTCCAATTCCTCGGCGGGTGTGAATCCACTATTCGCCCGGCGCGCCGTCGGCAGCAGATGCCCGTGGAGTGAGGAACGCCGCCCAAGGTGTCGTCGAAAACCACCAAGGTGTCGGGCCTCAGGCCCATGTCGGTCGGGGTCCGGTCGGCGTATCGGTGGTTACGATCAGGGGATCGGGGGCGATTCTCACGTGGAGAGGTGAGGCGGATGGGTGATGGGCGAGCAGGACTCGGGCGGGACGCAGCCTGACCTGCGGATTGGAGTCGCCGCGGAGTTGGCCGCGGCGGGGTTCGATGATG
>NZ_BAAFGR010000399.1:0-1136 GCF_041154655.1 Nocardia sp. JMUB6875 | reverse complement strand
CAATGGATGCGGCCCTCCCCCCACCCACCAGGCAGGCTCCCCGACGACCAGGCCGACCCCAAGTCATCCGCCTGTTCAGCCCTCGTAGCTCAGGGGATAGAGCACCGCTCTCCTAAAGCGGGTGTCGCAGGTTCGAATCCTGCCGGGGGCGCTCCTGGGACCACCGTTCGCCCAGGTCAGCCAA
This sequence comes from Nocardia sp. JMUB6875, assembly GCF_041154655.1. Taxonomy (NCBI): domain Bacteria; kingdom Bacillati; phylum Actinomycetota; class Actinomycetes; order Mycobacteriales; family Nocardiaceae; genus Nocardia; species Nocardia sp. JMUB6875. The sequence goes on along the minus strand of NZ_BAAFGR010000399.1, from coordinate 952 downwards.
TGGTTCCTATTCGCGAGCCAATACATGCAGCCAAGAAACCGCAGGTCGCGTGTCACAGGTTCGAATCCTCCGGGGTTGCTGTCAGCTAACACCCCAGCTCAGGGCGCCTATAGCGGGATGAAGTCAGCCTCGGAGATGGCCGTCCAGCACAGGCTCTGCGATCCCGTCACGGCTGGGCCGGCGGGAGCAGTTGAGCCCTTGTCCGCACCGCGGTCATGTGGTCACGCGGTGTCCACGCATCCCGCCACTCCGGAACCACGATACTCACCCCGGCGACACCGAGATCCTCGCGCGCCGCAACGCTGAAATCCTTGCGCAGCCGGTAAGCCTCCCGAACGATCAACAGCCAATCAGTATCACCAGCGAGTTCACCGTAGGCGAACCACTCCAAAGTCCATGTGCACCTGTTGAGTTCATCGCCGATCGTCACTGCCTTCGGACTGCCCAGCAACTGCACCTCCTGCCACCGCTGAATACGCTCACGCTCGAGCTCCCCGAGCTGAACAACACCCTCCTGCAACGACATCCCGTGCAGATCGGCCTCGCCCGCTCTCATCCGAACCAGGCGCGCGGCCAAGGTATGCATCGCCCGGGTGACGATCAGGTATTCCGAGTACACCTGCAGCCGACGTTCGTCCCACCGCGCCGCCTGGCTCCGATTCCACTTGGACCGCTCATTGACATAAGAAGCGAGAAAAGTGAGCCCACCGCCGATCACCACCCCACCCAGCGTGCCAAGCAACTGAGACCACACCACCAAATACTATCCACAGCAACGGATTTACCACCCGAACTCAACCACCACTCGACGCCGGACAACTGACTGAGCGACCCATGGGTTGGGGTCTGTCCAGATAACGGTGTAACTCGGGTTGATTGGGTTAGTTCCGTCCGGCGGTGAGTCGGCCGTCGAAGGTGATGTCGAAGGCGTTCAACGCCGCTTTCCAGCGGG
>NZ_BAAFGR010000398.1:0-1213 GCF_041154655.1 Nocardia sp. JMUB6875 | reverse complement strand
CCCTAACCCCACCACCCACCAAACCCCACCGCACACGCCGATAACCCCACGTCACTCCATGTTTCCTAACCCCCAGCAACCCGATGCGCCAGCGAGCCACCCGCAAAGAGTTTGCACCCCTGAAACCTCAGAGATCCCCGAACCAGCCCATTCGACCGCTCGCGAACAACGACGGCCCACGCCGTTTTCCACAGCGGCACAACCATCCACAGCCTCGGCAAAGCCGCAGGTCGCAACCCGGGCGTCAGTCCCGCGCGATGACACTATCGGCGAATGATTCGCACCCGCGGCGAGCTCTTGGCGGAAGGCATCCCGGCAGGCACGATCGACGACCGCTGCCGACGCGGCCTCTACACACGTCTGCTCCCGAGCACGTATTGCCTCGGCACCCCAACCACTCTCGACCGATGCCGTGCGGTCATCGCGTGGCATCCACGCGCGGTCCTCAGCCACCGCACCGCCGCCTGGCTACTCGGACTCCTCCCCGACGAACCGGTCCGAGTGGAGGCGACCATCCCCAAAGATGCCGACCGCACCACCCCATCCTGGCTTCAGCTCTACCGCCGCCGTCTTCGCCCCGAGTGGATCGACGAACGCTACGACCTGCCCATCACCACCGCAGCATTGACCATCTTCGACTGCGCCTCAGTACTTCCTGACCAGGACGCCGATGCACTGATAGACCGGAATGTCGGCAGGAGCGTGTCAGGTCTGGCCTTGCTCGAATTGTGCGAATCCCGACTGTCCGGTTCGTCTACCGTCCGCAAACAACTGCGCGAGGCCGCGATCAACGCGGCATCGGAACCGGAGCGCCTCTTCGCAAGAGCTATGCAGCGCCGGGGCATCCGCCTGCTCTGCAACCATCCCATCGGCCAGTACCGCTGCGATTTCGTCGACGAGCGCTCGCGCACCATCATCGAAATCGACGGCCGGGAGTTCCACAGCGAGTCGGGCGTATTTCGACGAGACCGCCGCCGCCAGAACGCGCTAGTGCTCGACGGCTGGCTCGTCCTGAGGTACGCCGCGGCCGACGTGCTCGAATCGGTCGACCGTTGTGCGGACGAAGCGGCAGCAGTGATCAAACGCCGCAGACGCTGACCCGAGCTATCCCCGCACTCTCGCCAGATTTTGCCGCGATTCCGCCCCCATCCCACCCAAGAGTGCGAGCCTAGCCCGGCCCCCCACCTACCGGGTCTCCTCCGCCAACCCAATC
>NZ_BAAFGR010000397.1:0-1220 GCF_041154655.1 Nocardia sp. JMUB6875 | reverse complement strand
GCCCCGGCCCCCGCCGGCGGCTCCGGCGGCAACTTCGACCCGCCGACCCAGCAGATCGACATGAGCAAGCCCTAGCGGCTCCCGTTCCGAAGTGGCCCAGCACCCGAAAGGTGCTGGGCCGCTTTCGTTCGCCGATCGGCGGAGGGGTGAGCGACCGGGGGCGGCTGACGGGATGGCAGCATTGCGGCGTGTCTGTTGTACGCCGTCTGCCTGTGGTCAAGGACCTGACCTTGGTGACGGCGGGGGCTATGACAGCGAATGTGGCGGGGTATCTGCTGCAATTGCTGGCCAGCCGGTGGTTGGGGGTGGCGGGGTACAGCGCGTTCGCGAGTCTGCTCGCGGTGCAGCTGCTGTGCGCGGTGCCCGCGCTCGCGTTGCAGAACGTCGTAGCCCGCGAGGTCGTACGCGGTGCGCCGGTGGCCGCCGCTCGGGCGCTGACGCTGCGCTGCGCCGGACTGGTGGCCGCGGCCGCACTCGTACTCGCTCCGGTGGTCAGCGCGGTGCTGAAGGTGAGTGTGATGGCCTCGGCCGGTGCGCTGTGCGCCGCGCCGCTTTTGGTGTTGCTGGCCGGGGAGCAGGGAATTCTCCAGGGGCGCAGCCGGTTCCGCGAGCTCGCGGTGGTGCTGGGTGGTGCGGCGATAGCGCGGGTGACACCGGCACTGGTCGCGCTGGCCTGCGGATTCGGACCGGCCGCCGCATTGTGGACCGGTGCGGCCGGGACGGCCCTGGCTGCGGCCACGGCGCGGCGGGTTTGTGATGCCGCGGTCTCCACGCGCACCGAGGCCACGACCGGCGGCGAAACGACTGCGGGCGAGCCGAATTCGGCCGACCGAGCCGCGGTGGAGTCGGCCGCGGGTCCGAACATCGCTCGATCCGAAGCCGAGCGCGCAGGCCAGGTGCCCCGGGCGGCGTACCGAGAGGCCGGAAGCGCCGCCCCGTGGGGTCTCGGTGTCGCCGCGGTGTTTCGGGCGGTGCAGGTGCAGGCGGCGTTGACGGCGTTGTCGGCGGCGGATCTGCTGGTTTCGCGGATTGTGCTGGATGAGAACGATGCTGGGCGGTATGCGCTGGGGGCCATCGCGGCGAAGATCGCGTTCTGGTTGCCGCAGGCGGTGGGGGTGGTGCTGTATCCGAAGATGGCGCATCCGCAGCATTCGGCGCGGGCCATGCGGTCGGCGCTGGCCGTGCTGGCGGGGATCGGGGCGGTGACCGTGGCGGGGGCG
>NZ_BAAFGR010000396.1:0-1255 GCF_041154655.1 Nocardia sp. JMUB6875 | reverse complement strand
GGAAGAGGTAGCGGGCGCCCTCGCGGATGGTTTCGTGGGGTTCGCCGCTGGGGTCGATCCAGCGCATGCGGTCGGTGTCGGCGAGGGAGACGCGCCAGGGTTGTTTTCCCTTGTCGGCCAAGGACTTCAGGCGGTGGTGGTGGGTGCACAGGACCGCGCGGTAGGCGGTGTTCGGGTGGGGCACCGGCTGGCCGGGGAGGGGGTCGAACTGGACCAGGGCGGTTTCGGCGGCGGGCATGGTGCAGCCGGGGAAGCGGCAGAGGCCGTCGAGGGCTCGGACCTCGCGGGCGGGAGCGCCCGAAAAGGGGCGCACCGCAGCGATTTTCGGCGGATTGTCGGATTCGCGCCGGTGTGATTCGACCTGGATCAGGCGTCGTTCCCACGGGGCCTGCGGTGCGCGGGAGCGGGTGACGGGTTCGGGAGGGTTCGGCGGTTCGGGTGCGGATTCGACGGGTGTCGCGGCTTCCGCACCGGCGCTGTCCGGAAAGTATTCCGGAATCACCTGGAAGCGGGCGTGTTCGGCGAGGGTGCGGGCGAGCGCGGCGTCGACGGGACCGTAGCCCGCGAGAAATGCCGGATCGTCGCGCAGGCCGAGGAGGGTTTCGGCGGAGACCCCGACCTGGATGAGCGGGCGGCGCGGGGTGGCGGGGGTGTCGGCCTTGGGGCAGTCGAGTCCCTTACCGCAGCCGCAGAACAGGCGGCCGGAGCCGTCGGCGAGGGCGATGAGGGCGTCGGCGCGGCGCTGGGACATAGTGCGCGGATCGTCGTCGCAGACCTGCAGGCTCATTTCCCGCAGCCGCATGGCCAGCGCCTGTGCGCCCGCGGCGGGCAGCAGCCCGTCGAACACGGCCATGCCGTCCTGTACCGCGCGAATGCGAATATCGCGGTCCTGTTCGCGTTCCTGCCGCCGGCGAGTCTCGCCCTCGGGGTCGAGCCGGGTCACCCAGCGCTGCGCGGTCTGCCGTAATCGCGCCGGATCGGAGCGCAGGGCCGCGTCGATCAGCTTGGGCTCCAACAGTTCTCGCACCTCGCGCGGCAGCCCGCGCAGGCTGTCCACGATCACCTGCACCCGCGACAGGTCGATGCGCCCGGCCGCGAAGGCCAGCTTGGTTTGCGGTAGCGAGTCCAGCGCCAGCCCGATATCGATGAGCGCCGCCGCCACCTGCTCGGACACGTGCACCGCCACCGCGATCTCCGCCGCGGCGAACTCCCCGGCCCGCACCCCGCCCGCCCCCGGCGCGGCATTCCCGGCCCG
>NZ_BAAFGR010000395.1:0-1283 GCF_041154655.1 Nocardia sp. JMUB6875 | reverse complement strand
ACCCCCGCCCGCTTAGCCTTCAAAAACTCCCCAAGCTCACTCACACCCCCAGTCTCCCAGCCCCGCCCAACCGGTTCCTGGGGACACCATCCCCAGGGACGACAATGGCCGACGTGGAAGATGTCGAAATCGTCGTCGCACATCGAGAACGCGCTACCGTACGAGTGGGCGAGGTGTTTCTGAAGGTCGATAGCGATCAGGCTCGCCTCGACGCCGAGACAGATGCGATAGTGTCGGCGCCGATCCCTACACCAAAGATCCTGTGGCGCAAGCCTTCCGTACTCGCCCTCGCAGCCTTGCCTGGAATCCCGCTCGGCCGACTCGGTGAGCCGTCGACCGCGTCACCGGCCGCGTGGGCCGCGGCGGGGGCGGCTCTCCGAACGCTGCATGACGCACCGTTGCCGCCACGGCTCGGTCGCACGCGAGAGCAGCTCGCTGCGGAACTCGAATTCGAATGCGCGTGGCTGCTCACGAATGATGTCCTCCCCACCGACATCATCACGCGCAACCGCCGGATCGCCGAAATCGCGCTACGGCCATGGAATCCGGTATTCACCCATGGAGATCTACAGGTCGCGCACGTATTCGTCGACGGAGACGCGATCACCGGCGTGATCGATTGGTCCGAGGCGGCTCAGGGAGACGCCATGTACGACCTCGCCACATTGACACTCGGGCACCCGGAACGCCTGAAAGACGTGGTAGCAGGCTATGGCGCCGAGGTGGACCTCGACGTGATCCGCGCTTGGTGGTCGTTACGAAGCTTGCGCGGCGTGCGCTGGCTGCTCGACCACGGCTTCGATCCCGCCGCGCCAGGGTGCGAAGTCGACGTACTGAAAGCTCAGGCGAGGACAGGTTAGGTGTCGCGTCGGTGGACGTTGCGGACTACCGCTAGGCCGCCGACTCGGGTTGTGATGCCTGCTGGGGTTCGGCGGGCTGAGGCGAGAACAGTGGATGGGTGGCCGAGGGGGTCGCCTTGGTTTACTTCGATCGAGAGCGTTTTTTCTCCTGATGCGTCGAGTAGGTGGGCGGCTAGGCAGCCGGTGGTGTTGGCGTTGGCGATGTCCTCGGTGACGCCGATGGCGGGGGCGAACATTCGTGCCGCACAAGGGTGGTTGGACGTGGGCGGGGTGTAGGCGAAGCAGCCGAGGAGTCCGTATCGGTGGCACGCTGCTGTCAGGTTGGGGAGGTGTGGGTGGACTCGGAGTAGGGCTGGGCGGTCGCGGACGGGGATCAGGATGCGGGGTGTGCCGGGCGAGGCTATTCGGGGTGTGGCGGTGGGG
>NZ_BAAFGR010000394.1:0-1302 GCF_041154655.1 Nocardia sp. JMUB6875 | reverse complement strand
GGCCAACTCCGTCGAATCCGACCTCCGCCCCACCCTCCTGTCCCGCATCATCGACGCCCAGGTCCTCACCCTCGACCACCTACCACCCCCCGACCGCGAAACATCCCACCGCCGAATCCGCCGAACCCTCGCCGAGATCTGGTCCTCCGGCCGCTGGTACTCCGCCCTGGACGCGCTGGCCCGCTTCGACCCACGCCTGCTGGCCGAAATCGCGGACGAGGCAGTCCGTTTCGACGCCAGCGCCCGCTGACCCGCCCGCGCAGGAAGCGCACATATCGATTGTGACGGCTCTTCGGCGGCGTACCCGAAACGAGGTTGGCCTCGGCACGATCGAGTGAGTCTTCGAGGGCCGCATCGTGCAGCCAGCGCCACATGAGCGGCCAACTGAACCGAGCCGCTCCGCGCGTCCGGATGACCAACTCGTGCGTCAGCCGGGTACGCGTGCCGTCCACTTCCTCCACGAGGAACCCATGGGTTCCATCGAAGCCGCGCGGCCGCCGAAACCGGAACACCACCTCACGGCCCGGCACGTACTTCACACAGGTGTATCGAATCGGCCCATGCCCACCCACCGCACCGACACCCAGCGGCCGGTCGAAACGCATTGCGGGCCAACGACCAACGGGCCAGAGCCGATCGTCCTCAGTGGCGAGGCTATCGAGCAGCAGGCCGACGGGCCGCACGTCGGCGGTGAGGATCCGGCTGTGGACATTGCGCACCATGATCGAACCTCCGATTTAGCGATCACTCTCTAATTCGCAATTAGAGGCTACTCTCTAGAACGTGTCGAGAAAACCTGCGCACACCGCCGACTCCCTACTGGACGCCGCCGCCGAACTAGCCGCCACCGAAGGTGCCGCGGCGGTCACCATGAGCGCTGTCGCCGCGGCCGCGGGCGCACCGAGCGGCTCCGTCTACTACCGCTTTCCGGATCGACCCGCGCTCCTGGCCGCCCTGTGGCTGCGCACCCTCGACCGCTTCCAAACCGGATTCCTCGAGGCCCTCCAATTGGACCCACCCCAACAGGCCGCCATCCAAGCCGCCCATCACGTCACCGACTGGTCCCTGCACCACCCCACCGACGCGGCCGTCTTGCTAATGGGCCCGGAGCCTTTCGGCTACGCCCAATGGTCCGAGGACGCCCGCACCGCAGCCGCAGCCCGCCAACGCCGACTCGACAACGCCATCCGATCCCTGGCCGACCGCCTCGGCTACCGCACCCGCTCCGACCGTGAACGCCTGACCCTGCTGATCATCGACCTCCCCTACGCCGCCATCCGCCGCACCGCCCACCACCCCCAC
>NZ_BAAFGR010000393.1:0-1344 GCF_041154655.1 Nocardia sp. JMUB6875 | reverse complement strand
GGTCGGAATTCGACGCGTCCCTCCCGCCCGAACGTCAGGGCTCCGCCTTCGCCTGCATCGACCCCAACGGCGTCGGCCCCCGCCTGTACTTCCAGCGCGTCCCCGAGGGCAAGGTCGTCAAAAACCGTGTGCACCTGGATGTCCGAGTAGCCACCGGCCTGAAGGGCGAGGAACGCCTAGCCGCCCTCGAAGCCGAATGCGCCCGCCTCCTCCCCTTGGGCGCCACCCGCTACCAACTCCTCGTAGCCGACGAATTCAACGAATCCTGCCTGGTGATGCAAGACGTCGAGGGCAACGAATTCTGCTTAGACTGACCGGACAAACAAACCGGAGGGTTTGGGGAGGGCGGAACACCGCCCTGGTGTGAGAAGGGGGCTCCGTGAAGCGAATTCGCGGATTGGCGTACGCGCCGCTGTGGGTGATCGTGCTCGCGGCGGCCGCCGCCCAGTTGGGATATTCGGCGCTGGTCGACTTGGGCTGGCCCGGTGTGGTGGAGGCGGCGATCCTCACACCGCTCATCGCATACGCCGTTCAGCGAACGCGTCGACGGTTCGGCGGCAGGCACGAGATGCGCCGGTTCCACGAAGCACTCCGAGCGGGTGAATTGCCGACGCTCACCTCGGCCGACGAGATCGTGCGCTGGAACCAAATGATCGTCCACGAACGCAAGGACCGCCAGGAACGACGCGTTCTTGCCTGGATGTTGCTGCCTCTGGGCGCTCTCTACCTGGTTATCAGCGTCTGGCACGCGCTTATCGGCCGCTACACCGAGGGCCTCGCTTTCCCGGCCTACGGTGTCCTCATGATCGCCGTCTTCGCCTGGACCCTACGAGCCAACCCCCGCATCCTCGCCGCGCTCACCACTCTCGCCGAGCAGGGAACCGAGCGCGGCTACGGCAGGTGACTCCCGGGTCACTGACCGAACATTAGGAGGGCGATTGGCGCGGTTTGCCCGGGCTTCCTCCCCGCCTTGTTGACGGCTTCGATGGCCCAGCATGTATCTGACAGGGCCGGTCGACCACCGGTCCGCATCACTCGCAGCCGGTCGCCAACCCGCGTCACGCCAGACTCGACGTACCCCACGACGGCGGTCCCGCGGCCCGTCACCGTGAAGGCCACTTCGACAAGAAATCGAAACTGCTCGCCATCAGGTATTTCGTTCACCATGACACGATCATGGCCGTCTTCGACCTGCCAGCCCTCACGACACCCGTAGTCGCCCTGAACCGCGCACTATGCGGCATGAGCGCTCACTCTCCTCGGCTATGGCCAGGCCGCCTTGCGCATCCGACAGATTGCGAGTGCATCGCGGCCTCACGTTGATTCGGTCCCGAAGCGGGCGAG
>NZ_BAAFGR010000392.1:0-1389 GCF_041154655.1 Nocardia sp. JMUB6875 | reverse complement strand
GGGACTGTAAGAACAACGGTGTAACTCCGAATCAAGGAGTGGCACATGGACTCTGATGTGAGGTCCGCCGTGTTGGCCGATACTGACGCGGTGGCCAGACCCAGGAAACCGAAGACGACCGCGGTGGATGCCGATCTGGTGGGCCAGCTCGTGGCCCAGGCCCGCGCCAGCGGGCTGCAGCTGACCGGCGAAGACGGGCTGCTGGGGCAGCTGACCAAAATGGTGGTCGAGTCCGCGTTGGAAGGCGAGATCACCGACCACCTCGGCTACGACCACAGCGACCCGGCCGGACGTGGAACACCGAACTCGCGCAACGGAACCCGATCCAAAACCTTGATCACCGACGTGGGCCCGGTCGAGATCGACGTCCCACGCGACCGCGACGCCAGCTTCGAACCGCAGATCGTGCGCAAACGCCAACGCCGTTTGAACGGGGTGGAGAACATGGTGTTGTCGCTGTCGGCCAAGGGCCTGACCCACGGCGAGATATGTGCGCATCTGCGCGAAGTCTATGGCGCTGACGTCTCGAAACAGACCATCTCGACGATCACCGACAAGGTGATGGACGGGATGGCCGAGTGGCAGAACCGGCCCCTGGACAGGGTTTATCCGGTGATCTTCCTGGACGCGATCCACGTCAAGATCCGCGACGGGAAGGTCGCCAACCGGCCGATCTATGTCGCGTTGGCGGTCACGGTCGAGGGCGGTCGCGAAATCCTCGGGCTCTGGGCCGGGGATGGTGGGGAGGGCGCGAAGTTCTGGTTGCAGATCCTGACCGAGCTGAAAAACCGTGGTATCGAGGATGTTTGCATGCTCGTCTGCGACGGGCTCAAGGGCCTGCCCGACGCGATCGGGCAGACCTGGCCGGCCGCGGTCGTTCAAACCTGCATCGTTCACCTGCTGCGCGCCTCGTTCGCCTACGCCGGGCGCCAGGACTGGGCAGCGATCGCCAAAGCGTTGAAACCGGTCTACACCGCGCCCACCGAGGCTGCGGCGCTGGAACGGTTCTACGAGTTCACCGAAGCCTGGGGCTCGAAATATCCTGCGATCGTGCGGCTTTGGGAGAATGCGTGGGCCGAGTTCACCCCGTTCCTGGCCTTCGACACCGAGATCAGACGAGTCGTCTGCTCCACGAACGCGATCGAGTCGGTCAACGCCCGCATCCGCCGCGCGGTCCGCGCCCGCGGCCACTTCCCCAACGAGCAGGCCGCCCTGAAATGCGTCTACCTCGCGGTCATGGCCCTCGATCCGACCGGCGAGGGCCAGAAACGGTGGATCACCCGCTGGAAAGCGGCGTTGAACGCCTTCGACATCACCTTCGACGGCCGACTCACCGCCGGACGGAACTAACCCAATCAACCCGAGTTACACCGTTATCTGGACAGACCC
>NZ_BAAFGR010000391.1:0-1409 GCF_041154655.1 Nocardia sp. JMUB6875 | reverse complement strand
TGGCTCCCCTTTAGGTCAAGCCCTGGATGTGGGTGCGGGAGTTAGCCTTGTAGGCGGGTCCGGGATGTGGCTTGTCCGAAGGATCGGTGTGCGGGTTGGAGCCGGTCGCGCTGGAGTCAGGAGTCGTTCCCGATTGCCCTCCCGGGCCTGCCCATTCGCGACGCTGCTGGTCTGCGAGCATCTGGGTGTAGAGGACGTTGGAGAGTCGGCGTTTGAGTGCGCGCATCGCTTCCATCGAAGTTTTGCCGCCGGCTCTGCGGGTGTCGTAGTAGACGCGGCCGGCGGTCGGGTGGCGCAGTTGGACCACGGCCATGATGTGCAGGACTCGGTTGATTTTGCGGTTTCCGGCGCGCGAGAGTCGATGTCGTTGCTGGGCTCCGGAGGAGGCGTCCAGTGGTGCGCTGCCGTTCCAGGAGGCGAATCGGTCTCGGTTGCGGAATCGGTGGATATCACCGGTGTCAGCCAAAAGCCTTGCGGCCGAGGATGGTCCGATGCCGTGGAGTTGCATCAGGGTGGATCCGCGGTCGAGCACGAGCTGCCGCAATTCCTTGTCGGCGGCCTTGACCTTGGCGTCGAGGGCTTCGAGGTCCTCGATCAGCTCGACGATCAAACGATGCTGAACGCGGGCGACTGGGTCCCTCGGTGTGATGGCGGAGATGAGCTCGCGGGCCTGCAGCGCGGTGAGGAACCGTTTGGCTCCGCCGGGAATCAGTTCGAGCAGGAGCCGGTGCAGGCGGTTGACGGTGTTGGTGCGGGCGCGGCCGAGTTGATCGCGTCGGTCGGCGAGCATGCCGAGGGCGACGAGTTCGGGGTCGGCTTCGACGCGGCGCAGGTTCGGTGCGTGCAAGGCTGCCAGTGCGACCGAGTGGGCGTCGACGGGATCGGTTTTGCGGCCGTTGCCGGTGGCGAAGACCCGGACTTGCGCCGATAGCTTGGTCGGGACATCGATCACGGTCTCGCCGTCGTGGACGAGTCGGTGGGCCAGGTGGCGGCCGACGCCGTTGCAACCCTCAATCGCCCAGATCCTGTCAGCGAATTGTTTTCCAGCGGAGAGCATTTCCGTGTATCCGGCCGTGTCGGTGCCGTAGCGGCCGGTGGCCAGGATCCGCGCCTGGGCGTCGATGGCTTCGATGGTGGCCGAACGTTTGTGGGGATCCATTCCGATGATGACGGTCATCGCCGTGCCTCCCGTGGTCGCCGAACTGTGGTGTCCGCGCGGGAAGGCACCGCTAGTTCGAGCTGGGCAAACCCCTTTTCAGCCATTCCCGGCGCGGTACCCGGTGGGAAGCAAGCCAATGAGAGAGCCACACCAATACCGACGGTGGGCAGCCGCGAGAGGGGCACCCCACCGGGCACCTGGACCTGATCCTGGCCGGGATCCGATCCTGACACCAGTCTCTAACTAGCCG
>NZ_BAAFGR010000390.1:0-1451 GCF_041154655.1 Nocardia sp. JMUB6875 | reverse complement strand
GGGCATGAGGGAGGCGGCGGGCCAGGCGGAGCAGGCCATCCGGTCGATGGCGGCCACCTTGCCGAAGACCGGATATTGGGTGGCCCAGGCGGTTTCGAGGGCCTTGGCCTTGTCGGGGGTGGAGGGTTCGTGGTTGTCGCTGCAGCGGTTGACGAATTCGCCGTCGGTGGCGACCGAGGAGGCGGCGCGCAGGGTGTAGTTGGTGAGCGGGCCGCGGTCGCCGCGGCCGAGGGCGGCCAGCGCGTCGGCGAAATCGGTGACCTGCTGATTGCCTTGGGTGCGTGAGTCACCCAGGAAGCCGCTGAGCGTGGTGACCAGCGCCGACGCCGAGAGATCGCCGAATTGCCCGGCCCCGGCGCGGTTCACGAGGTCGATGACGGCCGCGCGCGGATCGGCGCCCAGCGAGCAGTTCAGCGAGGCGCACCGCTGCGCGAACGCGGTGAGCGCGGCCTCCTGCCCCTTCACCTTCTGCTCGGCCCGCCCGTTGGCGTCGAGCCCGACGGCCTGCGGCGAATCCAGCACCAGCCGCCCGAGATGCTGCTGCCCGTACTTGCGCGCGTAGTTCAACGCCACATTCGCCCCGGTCCCGGTGCCCAGCAGCGCGATGTGCTCCACCCCCAGCTGCTTGCGCAACTGCTCGATGTCGTCGGCGGCGTGCGGCGCGTCGAAGGTGGCCTGCGCGGGCGCCAGGAAGTCCAGGCAGGCGACGGTGGCATTGCGCCCGGCGGTGCTCATGGCATCGACGGGATCGGTTGCGCCCCGGGTGAATTGGCCCTGATCGGCGATGATCTTGCGCTGCGGGTCGGTCATGCAGGTCACCGGCTGGGAGCTGCCGATCCCGCGCCGATCCACCGCGATGATGGGCCGCGCCGCCAGCAGCGCGCTCGCGTTCCCGGCCGCCAGCCCGGCCAGGGTGGCCGTCGAGGACCGATCCGATCCGGAGGTGAGAATGAGCGGCGCGGCGTCCTTGGGCGTCCGGTCGTACCGCGCCCGCATGGCCGCGTTGCGGAAGTTGCCCGCCACGTTCCCGGCCACATCCACCTGCGTGGTGTACTCGGCGCATTCCAGCACCAGCCCCTGCGGCGGCGCGCCGAGCGAGAGCAGGCTGAACGTCGGTGCGGTGCAGTCCTTCCAGGCCAGTTCGGTCTTGGGGACCTCGGGCGCGGGCGGGGCGGCGTCGGGCGCGGTGGTGGTGACGGCGCCGGCCTGATGCGGTTTCTCCACGGCGACCGCGGGCCGGTTGGACGGCCCCGCCCCGCAGGCGGTGGTCACCAATACCGACAGTGTCGACGCCAGCAGAGCGGCCCGAGTCCAGCGCATGCGCTACAGCCTGCCAGGTCCGGCACGCGGTTTCAGCCTCGGGTGTGCGCGCGTTCCCATCGGGTCAAGATCGTGCCGTCACCGTCGAGCAGCAGGTGACGCGGGACCATGGGGGTGGGCAGGGCCTTGGG
>NZ_BAAFGR010000389.1:0-1480 GCF_041154655.1 Nocardia sp. JMUB6875 | reverse complement strand
GCTGGCCTGCACGCCTTCCACAACGGCCCCGCGCTCGTCCCCCGCCCCGTGCCGCCGCGCCGCCCGCGCCGTCGTCCCGTAGCTCAGGAACGTCAACTGCGAACTGACCTGCGCCAGAATCAAACCGCCCACCGCGAGCCCGGCCAGCGCCAATGCCCCCAGCCGCCCGACGACGGCCATATCGAACAGCAGATAGATCGGCTCCGCGACCAGCACCCCCAGCGTCGGAATCGCGATACCCAAGATTTTCCCCGGTCCTGCGGCGGCGGCCTCGGTTCCCCGGACCGCCACGGGAGATCCGGGGTCCTCCCCCGCGCCGTCGAACACCTCAGCACTGCTCATCCGCTCACCATTCCATACCGGCCCGACACCCCCTGCCCAGCAGCGCGGCAGCGCGTCATCGACCGAACGGTCGGATTCATAGTCGGAGCAATATATGTCCGTTTCGCAATTGGTGTCCCGGGGCGACCCGCCGTGACCGAGCGCAATCCCATCGACTCGCGCCGACCGCTCGGGCAGGCTGGACACCATGGTGGATCTCGAGACAACGATCGCGGCGGTGACGGTCTATCCGGATCGGGCCCGGGTGACCCGGTCCGGCAAGGCGAGTGTGGCGGCGGGTGAGCATCGCATCCGCGTCTCTCCCCTACCGCTGGAGCTACTGCGCGATTCGATCCGCGTGGCCGGACACGGCGAGGTGACGGTCCTCGGGGTGGACATCGTCACCGAACGCCAGCCCGAGCCGAGCGACGAACAGGTCGCCGAACTCACCGCCCGCCGAGACGAAGTCGACGCCGCGCTGACCGAGCTCGCCGATGCCGACAAGGCCGCGGACGCCCGCATCGAATTCCTGGAGCGCCTGATGCGGAAGTCCGCCGGGCAGTTGGCCAAGGCCTCGGACGAGCGGGTCGCCGCCTTCGGTGACAATCTCGAGGCCCAGTACGCGGCCGTCCACGCCGGCCGCCGCGACCGGGCTCGCCTGCGGCAGGACAAGGTTCGCGAGAAGAGCTCGCTCGAACGGCGGCTGGCCGACCTCGGCCGCAAGAACCGCCCCGACATCCGGGCCGCGATCATCACCGTCGAGGCCAACCAATCGGCGACCGCCGAACTGGAACTGACCTATGTCGTGCCCGGCGCGAAGTGGTCCAGCAGCTACGACCTGCGCATCGACGACAAGGGCGTGAACCTGCGCTGGTTCGGACTCGTCAGCCAGTCGACCGGCGAGGACTGGCCCGAATGCCGCCTGGAATTGTCGACCGCCCGCCCGGCCGTCGCCCTCGACGTGCCCGAACTCGATCCGTGGTACCTGAGCACCACTCCGCCCGAACCGAAACGCCGCATGCGGATGTCGCGCTCCGGCAACGCGGACGGCAACGACATGGTCCTGGCCGCCGCCGCACCCATGGCCGCACCCGCCGGGGCGGCCCCGCCCATGCCTCCCCCGCCCCCGGTTCAGGAAGCGGTCAGCACCGTCGAGCAC
>NZ_BAAFGR010000388.1:0-1482 GCF_041154655.1 Nocardia sp. JMUB6875 | reverse complement strand
CCAGGGCCTGGTCGGGGGCGGTGAGGGTGGGTTCGGCGGCGTCTTCCCAGCGCAGGGAATGGGGTCCGTCGAGGACAAGTCGCTGCATTGATCGATCCTCGCTAGAACATTCTTTCCAGTCAACCCATCCTAGGGTGAATTCACCTCTGCGGCAGGTACTTCCGCCAGACTCAGGCGGATCAGCTTGGCCATGGCCGCCGAGACCGTGTGCAGCGGTTCGTCGGTCCGGCGGACGCGGGCCAGGATGGTCGCGCCCTCATAGGCCGCCACCACCGTGGTGGCCAGATCGCGCGCCTCCCCCGGTTCCATGTCCAGCTCGGTGAGCATTTCGGCGAAGCCGTGCGCCATGGCCTCGAAGGCCGAGACGCAGGCCGAGCGCACGGATTCGACATCGCTGCCGCCGTCGAGGGCGGGCGTGCCCACCGGACAGCCATCCGTCCAATCGGTGTCGGCGAGTTTGGTGGCCATGAAGTCGAACAGGGTTGCGGCCGTGCCGAACACATCACCGGGTGCCTGCCGGATCATGCGGCCCACCAGCACCCCGGTGCCGGTGATGGCCGAGACCGCGATCTCCTCCTTCCCGCCGGGAAAGTGGTGGTAGATCGACCCGTACGGCAGCCCCGCCGCCTCACTCAACTTCTTCAGCCCGAATCCGTGGTAGCCGTGACGGGCGAGCAACCCGGCCGCGGCCACCTCGATTCGCCGTTTCGAATCGGACACCATTCATCCAGGGTATGAGCGGGGTACGACACCGGCAGGGCGAATCGTGTTCGGGCACTGGCTCAAACGCGCACGGCGAGGGGCGGGAAGAGCCTTTCCAGCTCGTCGACGGTCATGGGCTCGGCGTTCTCGCGACGGTTGCCGATGAGGCAGTCGCACAGTCCGGCGGCGACGATCTCTTATCGGGCGCGATGCCGTCTTCGTCGCCGATCACGGCGATTCCCTCCTGGACCCCCACCCGATCTGCCGCATACCCAGCAGGGGTATGAAAGCCTGCGATTGGTTCCTACCGGCAACCGGTCAGCACATCTGAGAACCCGCGTCGCGGCCATGCGATCGGCGTCCCCGGCCCGCCGCCGGACTAGGCTTCGCAGATGTGGCGGTAGTGGAAGGCGCGCGGCGCAGAGTCATCGATATCGGACGCCGGGCCCTGGGCCTGGACGTCCCCGCCGCCGATCACACCGTCGCCGTGCTGCACAGCGTGGACCATGACGTGCCGGGATTGGACCGGCGAGAAACCCTGCAGCTGATGCGAATCCGACTGCTGGGCGCGACCGGAGCCGTCATCATGGCGATTTCGGCGCTGGGCGTGGGCGCGCAGCCGGTGCATCAGAATCCGGTGTCCGGGCAGCGCGTACTGGGATTCTTCGCCCGCGCCGGAACCTCGACGCTGGCCATGTGCCTGATCGGGACCGTGCTGGTGATCATGGCCTGGCTGCTGCTGGGGCGGTTCGCCGTGGGCGGGTGGGGCGGGAATCCGCG
>NZ_BAAFGR010000387.1:0-1515 GCF_041154655.1 Nocardia sp. JMUB6875 | reverse complement strand
GGATGAACGGTGTGACCGACCTGATCGACGACGCCCACCTGGAAAAGACTGCGGTAGTGGCGAATTCCGCGATGAACCGGGAACGGCGACTACCGGCCTACCGCCGCGAACTCGGTTTCGACCCGGTCGCATGGCTGGCCGGCCGCACCGGACCGCAGCGGTGGCTCGATGTCGGATGCGGCAGCGGACATGCGCTGTTCGAGGCCGCCGCGGCGATGTCGGGTGGTGTCGAGATCGTCGGGCTCGATCTGGTCGGATATTTCGGGGGCGCTGCGCGGCCGGGGATCGAGTTGATCACCGGGTCGGTGCTGAGCTGGGAGCCCGGCGCACCGTTCGACCTCATCACCAGCGTGCATGCCCTGCCCTACGTCGGTGACAAGCTGACCGCACTGACCCGGATGGCTTCCTGGCTCGCGACCGATGGGATGCTCGCGGCAAACTTCGAGGCCGCTTCTATCCGTGATGCCGAGGGCGCTCCGCTCGGCAGGCGGTTCAGTTCCGCTTTGCGCCGCAACGGATTCGACTACAACGCGCGGACGCATCGCCTCACCCGAACCGGAAACACGCTCCCCCACTGGGATTTTCAGTACGTGGGTGCCGATGCCCAGGCCGGGCCCAACTACACCGGACAGGACGCCGTCGCCTCGCATTACCGGGTCTGATTCGGCCACCGGTCGGCTCGCCCGTCTCGGGGTGCACCGAGGGTTTCCCCCGACTCGCACTACCTATCGCGGGCGATGTCGGGTTTGCTGCGGGCGAACTAGCATCCGGTCATGAACTCCGTCAAGCCAGTGCGCAAGAGCCTCGTTCGTCGAATCGCGGCCGCCGGAACCGTCCTCGGAGTTCTCTGCGCGGCGGCGGCATGCGGTGACGATCCCGCATCGGCCGCCGGGCCATTGTCGGCTTCGGCGCGCTCCGACGTGCAGAAAGCGCTGGATGCCGCCGTGGCGGCGGGGATTCCCGGGGTGCAGGTCGTCGTCACCGAACACGGCCGCGAGTGGACCGCGACTTCAGGCGTCGGGGATATCGCCACCGGTGCGCCTTTCCCGCAGGGCGCGCACGTGCGGATCGGCAGCAACACCAAGGCATTCGTCGCGACCGTTGCGATGCAACTCGTCGCCGAAGGCTCCATCGATCTCGACGCCCCCATCGAACGCTATCTGCCCGGTGTGGTCCAGGGCCCCGGCATCGACGGCAACCGCATCACCGTCCGAAACCTGCTGCAGCACACCAGTGGCCTGCCCGAATACCTGGAACTCCCCGAACTCCAAGATGATTCGGACGACGCCCTCACCAAACACTTCGACACCACCACCCTGGTCCGTCACGCGATGACCTACCCCGCCCACTTCGAACCCGGCGCGAAAGCCGAATACAGCAACACCAACTACCTCCTCGTCGGCATGCTCGTGGAAAAGGTGACCACCCACCCCATCGCCGACGAAGTAATCCGCCGAATCACCACCCCTCTCGGCCTCCACGAAACCTACTTCCCCGCCCCCGGCGACACCGACC
>NZ_BAAFGR010000386.1:0-1519 GCF_041154655.1 Nocardia sp. JMUB6875 | reverse complement strand
CAAGGTAGCCGCCTACCTCGCCGCCCACCCCGACGTAGCCGCCGAAATCGCCAAGCTCAAATCCCTCCCCAAGGACCAACGCAAAGCCGAACGCCAAGCCTGGCGCCAAGCGAATCCCCAAGCCGCCCAAGACCTGAAGGCCGCCCGCCAAGCAGTAATCGACTACCACAAAGCCTGCGGCCACCAGAAGTAGCTCACTCCCCATACCCGGGCCCGGTCGATTCGACCGGGCCCGCCGCACCCTGCTACGCGGAGGCGGCGCGCAAATGTTCGGACAAGGCCACGACCAGTACGGCATGCGGGACCTTGGTTACCGGAAACGCGAGCGGCCACCACTTTTCACGTTTCGAGATCACGATGGCCCCTTGGTCCACCTTGACGCTCTCGACCTCGGACCACGTCAGATCACCCTTGGGGCTGCGTAATCCCGTCGCGTCGAGGGTCAGGACGCCGAAGGTCAGGCTCTCGCCGCGGGCCAGCGCCGCGAGAGCCTCGGTGCCATCGGTGTAGCTCACGGTCAAGGCCGGAGCCGACGGAGTGGTCGAGGATCCCTGTACCGCAACGGAAGCG
The DNA here is from genome assembly GCF_041154655.1 of Nocardia sp. JMUB6875. NCBI lineage: Bacteria > Bacillati > Actinomycetota > Actinomycetes > Mycobacteriales > Nocardiaceae > Nocardia > Nocardia sp. JMUB6875. The sequence goes on along the minus strand of NZ_BAAFGR010000386.1, from coordinate 949 downwards.
GGTTCGCTGCGGGAGCGAAGGGATGCGCCCAGGACGAGACCGCTGCCGAGCACGAAAACCGCGCCCATGCCACCGGTCCACCACGCGGTGCTGTGATTCGCCGACCTTTCCTCGTCCACGCTGTTGGTGTGGCTCTTACTGCGACTGACATGCTGGCACCGGTCACCGGCGCGCATGGTCTCACCCGCGCACGTCCCGGTCTCCTTGATCACGCTGAAGCAGACGAACAGCAGGCCCACACCCAGCAACATCATGATGACGGCGCAAAGGATCGTGCCGCCCTTGCCCTCCCGTGTTTCGGACATTGCTCTGCCCACCCCCTGGTGAATCGACTGCCCAGTCAGCCATTTCGCCTCAGCTGATCGCCGCAGGCCCGTCGAATCACAATTCCATACCCTGCTCGAGGCACCAACTCGAACAGCAAGGACATCAGGACGCCTTCCTCGCGCGCAGTGAGCCGGACTCGGTCGAATCGACCTGGCCCGCTGGACTTTCCAGCCACACTGATTGCGAACCAATACCGTGATCACCGGGGGGATGCGCTCATGCCGCGCATGAAATCAACCACCGCGACCCACACTCGCCGAACCAATCTCGCCACCCTGACCTTCACCGTCCTGGTCAGCGCGATCACCGCCGCGATAGTCGCGGGCACCGTAGCCCCGCGCCCCGCCGATCCACATGCGGCCGTGAGCGATTCACCGTCCCGCTGGTCATGGCGATTCCCATGGTCATGGTCCTGGAGTTGGCGCTGGTCCTGGGATTTCAACGTAACGATCGGCATCCCCACCAAGAAATCTCACGCCAAACAACGAAGGGGCGCTTCGTCGTAAGACGAAGCGCCCCTTCTTGCTCAACGAGCGATTACGCGGTGCCTAGGCGTGGATCAGGCGACGCCCTCGGCGCGGGCGGCGTTGCCGACGGCTTCGGCGACGGCGGGGGCGACGCG
>NZ_BAAFGR010000385.1:0-1525 GCF_041154655.1 Nocardia sp. JMUB6875 | reverse complement strand
CCGCCCGAGCCGCTCCGTCACTTCGATTGGATCCATAACAGAACCAATCCTCCCCGATTGGCCCTCCTCTCACCACCCCCATCTACCGACGATTGACCCATGACCGAAACAACCACCGCCGTCTCGATCCCCGCCACCATCGCCACCCTCCCCGGCCCCTTCCAACAGCGAGAACTGGCCCGCGTCAACGATTCCGTGGTCCGCGTAGCCCAAATCCACGGCGCCTTCCCCTGGCACCACCACGACGAAGACGAACTCTTCCTCTGCTGGGATGGCACCTTCCGCCTTGAACTGGAAGATCAGCTCCCGGTAACCCTCACCGCCGGAGAGCTTTTCACCGTCCCGAAGGGTGTCCGCCACCGCCCGGTAGCCGACCACCCCGCCCACGTCCTCCTCATCGAACGCCCCGAAACCACCCAATACGGCAACTGATCAGTCGTTTTCCGTCAATTCCCTGGGCGCGGCCTGCCGCCACGAATCGGTGACGATCGCCTCCAACTCCTCGGCGTCGTCCAACGCCGCCAGCCGCACCCGAACCCAGGCATTCATCACCTCGTGCGGCGCGATCCAGAACTTGTCGGGCTCGGCCTGAACCAACTCGTCACGATCGGCGATCGGGCACCGGACGGCCATGGAGGTCTCGTTCTCCGGAAGGGTGAGAAACAGCTTGCCCGCCACCCGAAAGGTAGGCATCTGCCACTCGAACCCCTCTTTGGTCCGCGCCAGCGAAAGCGCCACCGCCCGAACCTCGTCCCCGGTCGTCGTCATGGCACCAATATTTCCAGGCGAGACCGACACGCATGGTCAGCGGCCGAGTTCGAAGAGGGCGTTCGGGCTTACTGAGATCTCGAAAGGCTGGTCTGTGACCAGGAGTTCGTCGCCGGTGATGATTCGGCCGCTGCCGTACCGACCCTTTGTCAGATCCAGGGCCTCGATGCGAAGGGTGGGGCGGAAGTCCACGATCCAATAATGCGGGATTCCTGCTGCCGCATACTCATCCCGCTTGATTTTGCGGTCGTGAGCCTCGCTGCCACTTCGGAGCGAGACAACCTCCGCGACCAGGACGAGGTCGGCGGGATCGAGGAAGGTCTCGTCGGCCTCGACCGCAGCACGCTCTGCATCGGCATCAAGGATGAAGGCATCCGGTTTGCGGACTCCTGTCGGGAATCGAAATTCGTATTCGCCACCGTCACTGAAGACATCAGCTCCCGCCCGCTGCGCCGCGTCGGCGAAAAGCCGCCGCAACCCCCGACCCACCCGATTGCGCGGCCCTGACGGAAATGACTTCTTCTCGATCAGCCATCCATTCCACAACTCGTAGCCCTTGCCCTCTTCCGGGCACTCGTGCAGATCGTCGGAGGTGTAGGGACCGTGGCCGAAGGTCGGATCGACATCGAGCGCGGCACTCACAGGCCCCTCCTCGAACTTGGCGTGAGCTCAGAGTAGGGCGGAGGCGGCGGCTATTTGGCGGCGTTGGCGAAGGCGGGGTCGAGTTTGTCGAGGAGGTAGGGGAGGGAGAGGGGGG
>NZ_BAAFGR010000384.1:0-1535 GCF_041154655.1 Nocardia sp. JMUB6875 | reverse complement strand
CCCGCAACCCTCACCTCAGCCCTCGAGGCCCTCGCCCCATCAGCCAGGCCCTAGCTACAGCAAGGCGGGGATCGGGACCTGGAGTTCTGCCCGCGCGATGCGGCGCGCGGCGCGCTCGAACACGACCGTGGACGACGCGGACGGGGTTCCGGGCTCGAGCGCGACGGTCAGAACCCCTGCGGGTGTGCCCAGGCGCAATGTGCCACCGCCGAGGTCAGTCCGATCGCGGGATGCGGAGCGTGCATGGACACCATACGGACGGCCAGGTCGTAGTCGTCGGCGGCAACGTCGGCGCCCTGCGTGGTCCGATAGGGCACCGGCGACGCCACGACTCCGACCTTGGGCACCGGCATGGCTGGTCGGATCCTGCGGCCGGGCCAGGCCCATCTCGAGGGCGGCCTGCCGACGCAGCGCGGTGAGCTCCGGCACCGCGGCGGAGAATCGATCGAGTGATTCGCTGCCGTCGAGGTCGAAAGCCTTGGCGTCCAACAAGACCGCGGGAGCGCCCGCATCCACCAGCGACGCTTCGAACGTTCCGGTCGGCCCGATCAGCGTGTCGATCGCGGAGCCGGTGGGCAGCAGCGCCCCGGTCGTCGAGCCCGCCGGGTCCTCGAAACCGAGCAGTACGGGCACACCCGGTGCGTCGGTGCCCGGCACCGTCGCCAGGCCCTCGTCCGGGGCGACCCGTCCGGGCGTCGGGATGGTGCCGGTGAGGCGAGCGCGGGTGTTGACGTTGACCATCCGCACGGTGGTGGTGTCCGCGGTGATCGGCACCAGGCCATGGTGGACCGCGTACAGGGCCACCGCGGTCGCGCAATTGCCGCAGTTGCTCGTCCACTCGACCCGCGCGTCACCGATGCCGACCTGAGCGAAGGCGTATTCGATGTCGATGCCGGGCTCGGTCGAAGCCCGCACGATCGCGGCCTTCGAGGTCGTGGACGACGCACCGCCGACGCCATCGATCTGACGCGGATCGGCGGCGTCGAAGGCGGCCAGCAGCACCGTGGATTCAGCGCGAATTGCTCGCCGCCGAAAACGAACTCGCCGACTACGCGGGATTGCGAGCGGGCACACTGCGCATCGGCACCTTCCCCACCGTCGGCGCCTCCCTGCTCCCGCCCGCGGTGATCGCGTTCAAGGAAGCACACCCGCAGATCCGATTGACCGTGCGCAGCAGCCGAATCGCCGGACTGTGGGCAATGCTGGAAAACCGCGAGATCGAGCTATCCCTGATGTGGGACTACGACTGGTGCCGCATCGACCGCGACGACGTCGTCGTCATCCCGCTGCTCAACGACCCACCGCCCTCCTGCTCAGCGACCGCCACCCACTCGCAAACCGCCACACCGTGACCCTCCGCGACTTCGCCGACGACCCCTGGATCACCCGGGCCGACAACCACCCCGTGGCCGAAGCCCTCGACCGCAGCTGCCGCGCAGCCGGATTCGAACCCACGATCGCCTACGAGGCCCACGACTACCAGGAAGCCCAAGCCATGGTCGCCGCCGGCATCGGCGTAGCCCTGGCCCCCACCC
>NZ_BAAFGR010000383.1:0-1557 GCF_041154655.1 Nocardia sp. JMUB6875 | reverse complement strand
CCCACCAGCACCTGACGTTCGGTATCCGACAGCTTCAAAGGCTCGACCTTCGGCGGCACGCGGCCACCCTATACCCTTCACCGCCAACGAACTTACGATTCATGACACTAGGAGGTTGAGCTCGTGGGGCAACCGGGTCGTGTTCCAGCAGTGGCTTCGGTGCGGTGTTCGGTCATCGGGACCCTCCTCCTGGCGTTGATATGGACCTGCGGCGCCGGGACGGCCGCTGGCGAAACGCTCCCGTCCGGGAGCGGGTATGTGGCGTTGGGCAGTTCGTACGCGGCCGGGCCGGGGATCGATCCCGTGGTCGACTTGCCCTGCGTCCGATCAGGAAAGAACTATGCGCACCTGGTCGCGGCTGCCCGCAATCTCGAGCTGACCGATGTGAGCTGCTCAGGAGCGACAACGAGCGCGCTGTCGACCGGCACGGCAGGGATGTCCCAGATCGAAGCCGTCCACGAGGATACGAGGTTGGTGACGATCACCGTCGGCGGGAACGACCTCGATTACATCGGTGCCATGGGCCGCGCGAGCCACATCAACACCCTGCGAACGCTGCTCGCGGGATCGGCGGGTTCGAGTTCGGTGTCGGAGACCATCGACGGCCGGATGCCTGAGCCGAGCCAGGCCGCGTATGCCCAGGTGCGCGACGCGTTGGTCGATACTGTCGAGGCCGTTCATCGTGTCGCGCCGAATGCCGTTGTCGCGATGGTCGGATATCTGCCGGTCCTCGACAGTGGCGTTCTCGCCGTTGACCCGAAGCCGCTCTGTCCCGACGTGCCACTGACGGTGGACCAGGCCCGGACGCTGCGACATGTTTTCGAGGGACTGCGTTTCGCCACCGCCGACGCGGCACGCCTGTCCGGCGCATTGCTGATTCCCATACCCGACGCCGCGGAGCACGCGGCCTGCGGAATCCGGCCGTGGGTCAACGGTTTCCGCTCCGGTGGCCTGCTCGGCGGTTATCACCCCACTGAGCTCGGGATGCGCGCCGTCGCCGACGCAATTCTGGAATACATCTGACTCTGGCCCAGTGAACAGCGCTGAGCGCATTACCGATGTGCCTCAGCGTAATTGGTTCACCGGTCTACATCGGTTCCGTCCTCGGCAATCCCGCGCGAGGCCGCTGAAAGGGAGGCTGGTTGGAATGAAAAACGCAATTGTCACCGGCGTGCTCGCTGTCGCCGCGAAAGCACTCACCGTGGGTGTCGTCGGTGCGGAACCCACTGCGCCGCCGCAGAATTCGTCGGCACCAGCCGCCCGGCTCGATGTCGGTCCGCTCACGCTCACCGACCGTTGCGGGACAAACCGTCAGAAGAGATCTGCTGTCTCGCGGGCTATTTCGAACCCGTGTGCGGTCGCGTCGTTGGTACAGGTAACCCCGACGCATTCCTCGCGTGTTGATAGCCGTTCGGTAGCCACTGATCAGTGATGATGTCGTGCTGATCAGCGAGAGGAGTTCATCGTGACCATCGCAGTCGTCGCCGCGGCCGTCGTTCTCGCCGTCCTCGCGGTCACCGCGGCCCGGATCTTGCGGGAATACGAACGCGCCGTGGT
>NZ_BAAFGR010000382.1:0-1596 GCF_041154655.1 Nocardia sp. JMUB6875 | reverse complement strand
AGCCACTTTTCCGACCATGCCCTCGACGGTAGATGCTCCCCCCCCCGCACACCTCATACCCCTGAATGATCTAGGACCCCCTACCCCGGTATGACACCGGCGCGCCCCTCCCCCGCGCGGCCCATCCGAGAACGGCCCCGCAGGCTGAGGCCCAGGTCGAAGCCCAATTCCTACCGTCGATCCCCATGAGAGCGCTCCCGATTTCCCGCAGGATTTCGCCCCGTTCCCCCCGGCCTGCACCCGCGACCACCGACGCCGCCCACTCGCCGCGCACCGCCGCTGCCCATGGCTCCGAGGCCAGTGGCGCACGCTGGAACGGGCTGCGCCGGGCAGCCGCGCTCACCGCCGCGGCAACCGTCGCATGCTCGGTCGGCGTAGCCTTCGCGCCCAGCGCGGGTGCCGCGATCAGCGCGCCGATCGCGCCCGAGAATGCCGCCGCGCGCGTGGGTATCGCGGAAGCGGTTGCCGCTCAGCCGGATCCCACGGTCATCCCCGAAGACTTCGTCACCACCGCCGGATACCGCCCGGTCATCGAGTCGGGCATCCTCGTCAACCCGCAGGGTGACTGCTCCTCCCCGATCCCCCTGCCCGCCGAATTCGAGCTGGCCTGCAAATCCCACGACCTCGGCTACGACCTCCTGCGCTACGCCGCCGCCCACGGCCAGCCCCTGGGCCCCTGGGCACGCCAGACCGTGGACGCCGCCCTGGAACAACGCATGGACGCGGCCTGCGAAACCCGCACGAACGCGGTGTCCCGCGCCCAGTGCCGGGTCATGGCCGACGTGGCCACCACCGCCGTAGACCTGAACTCGATTCGCCAGGACTACGGCAACCCGATCACCGAGCCCTTCTTCGAACGCGACGGCGACCTGCCCTCCCCCGCAACCCTCACGCTCGTCGGCATCGGCCTGGCCGCCGGATTGGCCACCGCCGCAACGATGGTGGTCCGCCGCACCCGCTCTCGCCAACCGGCCCCGAGCAGTGTGCTCGCCGCGAACGGATCGGCGGTGGCGCTGTGACCACGACCGAGAACGCCGTGCGCGAGCGCGCGGGCTTTGGCGAGTCTCACTTCGAAACCCCTGCGGCGGATCACCGGACCGCACCAAGGGCGCTGAGCACAGCCTCCGGCGGATCGCCGCGAAATGGGTTCCGGTGGGCGAGGTTTCGTGCGCCTCGGGTTGGTACGAGTGTCGCGGTGGCAGGGGGAGTCATGGTCTCGTTGGCGCCGGGGTTGCTGCCTCGTACGCCGTCGGCGCAGGGCATTTTGACCGCGCTGGTGGTGCTGATCGCGTTGGGGCTGGCCGGGCTGGTCCGAATGGTGGTGCGGTTGACTCGGTTCGGGGTTACGCGCCTGCCGTACGCGCGGGTTACTACGGCCATCGTGGCGGTGGGGCTCTGCGGGGCGGCGATGGGTTATGCCGAGCAGTGGCAGAGCCAGTTGCGGGGTGCGATGGGGGTTGCGGGGATCGGGCCTTCGTGTTGGGCGCAGTGGCTGGCTTGGACGGTTCCGCTGGGGGGCGCGGCGGTGGCCATCGCGCGGGGAATGCGGGCGGTGGTAGGGGGGTGGGGGAGGGGGCGGAGCGTGGCGGCGGGGGC
>NZ_BAAFGR010000381.1:0-1599 GCF_041154655.1 Nocardia sp. JMUB6875 | reverse complement strand
CCCCTCCCCTCCCTTCTCCAGGCGTCTTTTGTCTTTTCCGCTTTTATCCTTTCCGCCCTATAGACTTGCGCCGTGGAGGTGGGGCGGCATGCGTGATTACCAGCGCAGTAATGCGATTCAGACCCGATTGCACGAGGTGGTGCCGGGTGGGGCGCATACCTACGCGCGCGGTGCAGATCAGTACCCGGAGGGCATGGCCCCCGTCCTGGTACGTGGCGACGGCGCTCGGGTCTGGGATGCGGACGGCAACGAGTACGTCGAGTACGGCATGGGGTTGCGCTCGGTGACGCTGGGGCACGGGTTTCGGCCGGTGGTCGATGCGGTGGCTCGGGTCATCGCCGACGGGGTGAACTTCTCTCGACCTACCGAGCTGGAACTGCTTGCCGCCGAGGACTTCTTGAGTCTGGTACCCGGGGCGGACATGGTGAAGTTCGCCAAGAACGGATCCGATACCACCACGGCGGCGGTGCGGCTGGCGCGGGCGGCTACGGGCCGCGAGACCGTGGCCGTGTGTGATCAGCCGTTCTTTTCCGTGGATGACTGGTTCATCGGGATGACCGAGATGAACGCGGGGATTCCGGCGGTGTCGACGGTGCGGTTCCGCTACAACGATCTGGAGTCGTTGGAAACGGTGTTGCGCGACAACGAGATCGCGTGTGTATTCCTCGAACAGGCAACGGCGCTAGCGGAACCCGCGCCCGGATTTCTCGAAGGTGCTCGCGCGCTATGTGATCGGTTCGGCGCGCTGCTCGTGTTCGACGAGATGATCACGGGGTTCCGATGGTCTGCCGGTGGCGCGCAACGGATCTACGGTGTCGTGCCCGATCTCTCCTGCTGGGGTAAGGCGATGGCCAACGGGTTCCCGTTGTCGGCGCTGGCGGGGAAGCGGGAGTTCATGGAGCTGGGTGGGCTGCGCACCGACGCGGATCGAGTCTTCTTGCTGTCCACCACCCACGGGCCCGAGACCGCCTCGCTGGCCGCTTTTCGCGCGGTGGTCGAGACCTATCGGACCTCGGATCCGATTGCGCGCATGGAGGAGTCCGGGCGGCGGCTGGCGGCGGGCGTGAATGCCATTGCGGCGGATCTGGGGATCGGTGATCGGCTCGAGGTGACTGGGCGGCCCTCGTGTCTGGTGTTCCTCACGCGGGATCCCGAAGGTGTTCCCTCCCAGCCCTATCGGACCCTGTTCCTGCAGGAGTTGCTGGATCACGGTGTGCTGGGGCAGTCGTTCGTCAACTCGGCGGCGCATACCGACGCGGATATCGACCACACCATCGATGCCTGCCAGGCGGCGGCCAAGACCTACCGCAAGGCGCTCGAACAGGGAGGCACCGATGGGTTTCTCACCGGGCGGCCGGTCGCCCCGGCCCTGCGCCGCACGGCCGCTCCGCGGCGCATCGAGGAGTGAGCTCGCCTCGCGTGCCGTGATCGTCTGGTTTGCCAGGGCGATTCTGTGCCAGATCGCGGACAAGGTCTCGCGGAATGCTCTTGAACCGACTATTCATTGATCCGATGGGATTCATGGACAGCGGAATCAGGTGAGGCAGTGGGTGGTGGCGGGGTGTCCGGCGTGCTGGTGACCGGTGGTGCGGGAGACGT
>NZ_BAAFGR010000380.1:0-1604 GCF_041154655.1 Nocardia sp. JMUB6875 | reverse complement strand
ACCTCCCACCCCCACCGATCAAGGTAGGCCCGAAGAATCGGCAGCTTCTGATCATCAGCGACCTCATTCGCACTGAAGACCTCACTCCTGCGCCCCAGCCGGAGCTCGCCGCTGCCAGCGACCCGCAGGTTCCGCACCCACTGGGTGTGCCCACGCGGCGCCACCAAATACCGCCGCCCATCCTCGGTCGTGAGCACATTGACCATGGTGGTCCGCCATTCACCGGACTTACGCCCCCGGACGGCCAGCAGCCGCGACCCGGCAACGCTGATCCCCAGCTTGGGGAGCAGGTTGAAGAACCGGTTCATGTAGGGATCCAGCCCGGTGGGGCCGATGTAGCGGGTAGCGGCGGAGTTGGCGTCCATGGTGTTTCCCTTCCTCTTCGAGAGCGCTGCTCTCTGTTGAGAACAGTGTGCGCACCTTGCGTCGCAACTGTCAAGAGCACCGCTCTCTAAATTTGTCGGTGATCCGATTCGTGGCACACTGTCCCCATGAGCGTCCCTCGCACCGCCCGCGAACGAGCCCGGGCCGAGATCACCCGCGAGATCACCGATGCCGCCCGCCGCCAGCTCGCCGAATCGGGTGCGCCCGCGCTGTCGCTCCGGGCCGTCGCGCGCGAGCTGGGAATGGTGAGCTCGGCCCTCTACCGCTACTTCCCGAGCCGCGACGAACTGCTCACCACCCTGATCATCGAGGCCTACAACGCCATCGGCGAAGCCGTCGAGACCGCCGTCGCCGCCGCCGACACCCCCCGCGCCCAATGGCGCGCCATCGCAAACGCCGTGCGGGACTGGGCAACCGCGCATCCACACGAATACGCGCTGGTGTACGGCTCGCCCGTGCCCGGCTACAGCGCGCCGGAAACCACCATCGGCCCCGCATCCCGGGTGCCGATCGCAGCACTGGCCATCGTGAATCGCGCCCATGAGAGCGGAACGCTGAAACCCTCCGACGACACGCTCGCCCCAGAACTGTCGGCCCAATCCACCGCCATCGCCGCGCAGATCGCGCCCGGCCTGCCCGAGGTAGCGGTGACCCGCGCCGTAATCGCCTGGACTCAGCTCTACGGCGCGGTCACCTTCGAACTCTTCGGCCAACTCGACAACAGCATGGACCCCGCCGGCCCCTTCTTCGCCTACTCCGTCGAAGCCATGGCCGACTTCATCGGACTCTCACGCTAACGCGACCCGAATCCCACTGCGCTACAGCGGAAACGGCGGCACGCCGACCCCGACAATGCGCAGATTCCCCCAGGGATCGCGCTCCTGGAGCACTCCGGCCACGGGCGCGCTGCCGGGCAGCGTGAGGAACACCTGCCCGCGCCCGGGATCAGGCAGTTCCACCCCATCCGTCGCCGAAACCCGTCCATACCAGTGGAACTGCCCATCGGTCGGATCCATGTGCCCGGTCAAGGCGACCCGCACCGCCACCTCGACCCCCGGCGCATCCAGCAACGCGGGCCCCGAATAGTCCGGTCCCGGTTCAGGATCGACGAACTCCGCCAGCGGGTCACCCGCCGCACGCCTGCCGCGCCGACCCCGCCGGAACCTCACAGCAGCCCTCGCCGCCGCCAAATCCGCTTCCCGATCGGCCCGATCAACCCC
>NZ_BAAFGR010000379.1:0-1673 GCF_041154655.1 Nocardia sp. JMUB6875 | reverse complement strand
GTTGGCGGTCGAGGCGGATGCGGTGGATGCGCTGCGGTTCGCGCGGTTGGCGGACGCGGGACGGAAAGCCCTGCGGGACAGTGATCCCGGAGCCGCGCTGACCCTGCTGGACGAGGCGCTCGGGCTGTGGCGGGGGACCGCGCTGGCGGATATCAGGGATGCTCCGTTCGCGGAAGCTCAGGCTGCGCGGCTGGACGAGCGGCGTTTGGCCGCCGAGGAGGATCGGGCAGAGGCGGCGCTGGCGGTGGGGGAGCCGGATGCCGTGCTGCCCGCTCTGTCGGAACTTGTTGCGGCGCATCCCCTTCGAGAACGTGCGCGCGCACTCCTCATGCGCGGGTTGTATGCGGCCGGACGCCAGGCCGAGGCCCTCGAATCCTTCGAACAAGGTCGGCGACTACTCGCCGACGAACTCGGTGCCGACCCCTCCCCGGAACTCATGGACGCCCACCTGGCAATCCTCCGCGCCGATGAGGTTGCGGCGGTATCGAATCGGCGACTACCCACCCCGCTCACCAGCTTCATCGGGCGAGAGGACGACCTCGCGCGACTGGTGCCGCTATTGGCTAGTAGCCGGTTGGTCACTCTGCTCGGTCCGGGCGGAACCGGGAAGACCCGGCTCGCCTTGGCGGCGGGAGCCCGCGTGCGCGGCGATGTGTACTTCGTGGACCTCTCGCCCCTGGTGGATGGTTCGCAGATCGCCCAGGCGGTGGAGGCCGCACTCGGCGGACGCGACAGTTCCGCCCACATGAATCCAGCTGCTGCCCAGATGAATCCGGGTGCCGACGGCGTGAATCAGGGTGCTGCCCAATCAAACCGCGACCCCGTGGAGCGGCTGACAACCATGCTCGCGGATCGGGCGCTGGTCTTGATTCTCGACAACTGCGAGCAGGTCGTTCTCGACGTGGCTCGTCTGACCAACCGCCTGCTACGCACCTGCCCGGGCCTGCGGATTCTCGCGACCAGCCGCGAAGCCCTGCGCATCACCGGCGAAACCGTTGTCCCGGTATCCCAATTGCCCATCGCCGCGTCCGACGCACCCCTGACCGACCAACTGTCGAGCCCCGCCGTCCGCCTGTTCGCGGAACGCGCCGCAGCCGTCCGCCCCGACTTCACCGTCGACGCGGGCACCATAGCGATGGTCTCCCGCATCTGCACCCGCCTCGACGGCCTCCCCCTGGCCATAGAACTGGCCGCCGCCCGCCTCCGCACCCTCGACCTCCCAGAAATCGACGCCCGCCTCGACGACCGCTTCCGCCTCCTGGCCCGCGGCGACCGCACAGCCGAACCCCGCCACCAAACCCTCCAGGCCGTAGTCGCCTGGAGCTGGGACCTCCTCACCCCCGCCGAACAACTCCTGGCCCAACGCTTCTCGGTCTTCGCCGGCGGCGCGACCGCCGACCAAGTCCGCCACGTGTGCGCCACGCTCGATGCAGCTGTCGCCGAGCCGCTTCCCGTCACCGCCGAGGCGCTTCCTGCTGCCGCCCAATCTGTTCCCGGTGCAGCCGAGACGCCGGCCGGTATCGCCGAGCCGCTGGACGATATCGACGATCTGCTGGCCGATCTGGTGGATAAATCGCTGCTGAGTTCTGGCAGCGGCCGCTACCACATGCTCGAAACCAGCCGCGAATTCGCCGCCCGCCGCCTCGCCGACTCCGGCACGCACGCCCCCACCC
>NZ_BAAFGR010000378.1:0-1728 GCF_041154655.1 Nocardia sp. JMUB6875 | reverse complement strand
GGGGTGGGGAGGGCGGTGGCTACCAGGTGGTAGAGCTGGTCTTGGATGAATTGCCTTGCGAGGGTGGCGGATTCCTCGTGGGTGGCGGCGCCGCGGAGGATGGCTTCGAGGCGGCCGCGGGATTCGGGCTGGTCCCAGAGGGTGAGGAAGACTCGGGTCAGGCGCTCGCCGATGTATTCGAGGTCGCCGTCGACAATGCGGGCCGCGAGTTCCGCCGGATCGAAGGGCCAGCCCATGGTGGCGCGGAACAGACCCTCCTTGTTGCCGAAGTAGTGGCGGATCAGGGCGGGGTCCACGCCGGCCGCGGTGGCGATGTCGCGCACCGAGGTGCGGTCATAGCCGTTCTCGGCGAAGCGTTTTCGCGCGGTGTCGAGCAGTGCGGTGCGGGTGTCGGCGCTGCCGGGTCGGCGTCCTATCGGTGGCATGGTGCCCGAAACTCTACACTCGTTGACTTTCTGGTCGCGGCAGGGCTACCGTCGACACAGATAATTCCACAAGTGAGGAGTTTCTCCGATGCCCATGCCGCGCTGGCTCGCCCGCACCAACAAATACGGCCTCAACCAGCTCACCCGCTTCCTCGCACCCTGGCTGCCGGGCTGGGCGGTGGTCGTACACCGCGGCCGCAAATCCGGCCGCGTCTTCCGCACCCCGCTATGGGCCTTCCGCCGCGGCGACGACTTCGTCATCGCCCTCACCTACGGCAGCACCTCCGACTGGGTCCGCAACGTCGAAGCCGCAGGCTCCTTCGACCTCCTCCACCTCGGCCGCCACCACCACCTCACCAACCCCCACATCTACCGCGACCCCCACGCCTCCGACATGCCCCTACCCATCCGCCTCATGCTCCGCTACGTACTCTCCACCCCCGAATTCCTCCGCGCCACAATCACGCCCGCAACCCCGAAGGCCGCCTGACCCCTACGACCCACACTTGCCAACCCCGGCCGTTCAACCGAGCGTCTCACGGACTGAACGGTTCGCGCGCATTGAACGGAGTTCCGCTAGCCGTGCGAGAGGTGTTCAACCACAAGGCATTCGAGGTCACGGCGGCAGCGTTCGGCCCCTTCGGTCAAACCGGCCGGTTCGAGGCCAAGGCTTGGGGCCTGTGGGTTCGCCTCGACGATCTCGCGCCCGGGCTCAGCTCGCCGTCGCCAGTACCCGCCACACCTTCCGGGACCGCGAACGCACCTGCGGCGCCGCGTATTCGATCCGCCGCCGCGCCTCCTGCGCACTGATCCGCAGCAGATCGGTCAATAGCTCCACGGTGTCCCGGTAACCGGTATCCGCGGCCAGCCCCCGCCTCTCGGCCTCGGCGACGGCCGCCCGCATGGCGGCATCCAGGCGCCTGCGGCGGCGTTCGGTTTCGACGAGGGTGCGCAGCAAGTCGACATCGGCCAGGTCCGGCCATCCCTGTGCTGCCGCCCGGGGCGCCAGCGCGGTCGAATGTGTCTTCACGCGAGACAGACTACAACACCGCTAGAACATATGTTCGATAACTCGCGAATGGGTTCTCGAGTAGCCTTCGACCGTGGGAACGGGAGTGAACGCCGACGGCTGGCTGGATGACACGCGGAGGTCCTACGACACCGTCGCCACCGCATACGCCGAGCTCACCCGGCATCTTCTGGACGAGACGCCCGACGAGCGCGCGGCCTTGGGGCTGTTCGCCGACAAGGTACGCGCCCAGGGCGGGGGACCGGTGGCGGATGTTGGATGCGGGGCGGGGCG
>NZ_BAAFGR010000377.1:0-1819 GCF_041154655.1 Nocardia sp. JMUB6875 | reverse complement strand
GCCCCCTTCCCCGCCGCCGGCATGGAAGCCGTCCACTGCGGCACGGGCCCATGGGGATTGGCCGTGGTAGCCGCCACCGCCAAGGGCAACGACTTCTGCCCCACCGCCCTCTCGGTGGTCACCGCCTACGCCGACGAACGCGGCAAGAAATCCGACGGCGACATCGCCGTCATAGTCGACACCGTCCGCTGGGTCTGCGGCGAACGCCAGGGGTCTCCCAACCCCTACCAGGAATGCGCCAGCCAAAACGAATCCGCCGACAAGGTCCGCCTACTCAGCTGATTCACGCTGTCGGCGGGCGATTTTCACCAACGCGATCAGGTTGATGACACCCACCGCGCCCAAGCTGACCAGGAGCCAACCGGTGAGATCGGTGTTGCCGCTCTCGTAGACGATGGCCCCGCCCCATTTGTCGAGGTGCTGGCCCAGCGAGTACAGCTGGAACCTGATCGCGGGGGCGGCGATCGCCAATCCGATCATGGCCGCGCAGACCGGAACCCTGGGTCTCAGGCACGCGGCGGCCACGGGAACCGCCGCGAGCGCCGCCGCCGAGACGGTGATCCAGACGAAGTCACCGCGCAGGAATGCCCACCCGGAGATCTCGAATGGCGCGAAACTCACTGCCGCACAACCGGATAACCCCAGTAGCAGGGTGGTGATCGACAACTTGTCGCGCGGTGCTCGAACGCCGAGCCCGCCACGGCCACGCATCCAGAGGGCGAGGACGGCGCAACTGCCCGCGAGCACAATCGCGTAGTGCCCGGCGAGCGCCAGGACATAGCCTGCGCTGACCTCGAAGTGGTAGCCCGAGAAGGAGTGGGGATTGGCGTTCACCCGGATCCCCAGCACCTGGAAAACCGCGGTGCCCCACAGCCCGGCCAGCGCGAATCCGGCGAGCACCGCCGGGCCCATGCCGCTTCGCCGACCCAGCGCCAGCGCGGCCACACCCGCGAGGGCCGCCCCCGCCGCGAGCGCCACGATGTAGTAATGCCCTTGGTAGACAATCGAATCGATCGGCTTCTGCCAGGCCGCATCCTCGGTCGCGAACGGCTTCCGCAGGCTGTACGCCAGCAACGCCGCCCCCGCGAGCGCCAACAACCCCGACGATGTCGACGCCAGATGAGCACCCCGACTGTCTCGGCGGCCATCCGACTCGCGGCCCGCCGCAGGTCGATCCCCAGCGCTCGTCGAGGCTGCCGCCCCGCCGCGATCGGACTCACTCGCTCGCTCGAGCTGATCGATACCGGTCGAGAGTGTTTCAGGCGGCCGGAGCTCGGCCCCAAGAAATCGTCGACCGAGCCTCGCCAGGGGAGTCGCCGACTGGTCCTCGCCTGAGGCGTTCCCGCGCGGAGCCTCGCCGTCGGGCGGTGCCGCGGGGTCGGCGTCCGCCACCGGCCCGGCGTCTGTCCGCCTGCCCTGCACGGCTTTACCGCGGCGCGACACAGCAGCGGGCTCGACGCCGCCGGTCTCCGCGTGGCCGATCGAGGCGGGGCGATCCTCGGCTCCCGCGCCCCGGACGACCGCTCCGCCACCGGCGGCGGATTCGTCCGCTGGACCGCCGCGGCCCTCGGGGATCGACGTTGGTCCGCCGGAGGGGTTCCCGTCCTTGGGGATTCGGGGGCTGTCTTGGGTGGAGGCGCCGCCGAGGACTTCGCGGGCGGCGGCTGCTACGGCCGGGTTGTCGTGGGTGGCTATGTGGTGCAGGGCTTTTCGGGCGGCGTCGGCGCGGTGGGGGTCGCTGGAGGAGAGTTGGGTGGCCAGGGCTTGGACTGCGCCGCGGCGGATTTCGGGGTGGGGGCTGTCGAGGGCGGCGCGGATT
>NZ_BAAFGR010000376.1:0-1822 GCF_041154655.1 Nocardia sp. JMUB6875 | reverse complement strand
CGGTTTCCTGGGTCTGGCCACCGCGTCAGTATCGGCCAACACGGCGGACCTCACATCAGAGTCCATGTGCCACTCCTTGATTCGGAGTTACACCGTTGTTCTTACAGTCCCATGGGTTGCGCGTCACAGCCACGTGGGGTCGCCGAAGATGCTGTAGGAGTCGTTGGCGTTCGGGGTCGCTACCTGCACAGAGGCGAAGGTGCGGATACTGACATAACCCCCGCACCCATCGGTTTTCACATACAGCTCACGCAGGTGGGTGGAGCCGTAAGCGCTGGCGAGGGGCTTGGTATCGAGGGTGAGACTGGTGATGGTGCCAGGTCGCAGGGTGGCTGAAATAGTCGGTCCCACACCGGCGTTCGCGCCACCGTTACCTCCAAGAGTGACCGCCGGAGGATTCGAGATGGTCAGGCTGCCATTGGCCCCGAGATTGAGCCCCAGGTTGAGCGCGGTACCGATCGTCATGCCGGAAGACACATCGATCTGGCATCCGATCTGGATTCCGGCCGAGACGGCTCCGGCGAGTACCGGTGCGCTGCCCTTGCCGCCGATACGCGCCATCGCCTTCATCGAAATGAACGCTTCCCGGGAGAAAGCCGTCGCGGCGAGGTTGGGCCACCGGTTGAGTTGTTCGTCGGTTTTGTAGAGCGCGACCTGCCAGCCGTCGTCGGTATCGAAAGCACCATATTTGTCGGCCAGAAGATCCGCCCGCGCGGACCCCGCCCCGATCAACACAACCACCGTCATCACCACGCCGATCAGCGCAGCACGGATACGCCCGGACAACCCACAGCCTCCTACAACAGGAAAAACGAAACCCCCGGAGAACACTTCGGAATGGCCATACGGCAGCCGGTCCCGAATGTAGAGAGCAGCAGACGATTTCACGCGCTCGACACGCCGACACGGGATCGACTGCCCTGTCCAAAACTCCGATACCCGACGAATTACCGCCGCTACACGGTTACCAAACGCACGCTCAAGGGGCATTTTGTGTGCTGTACCATCTGAGATTGCGATAGCAGAAAAGTTGCCATAGTTTGGCCTTTGATCGTCCCGGCTGGCGTATTCGCGCGCCAGTCTCGCGCGTGGTGTGACTCTCCCCGGTTGTTTCGGTTGTTGATCGAGAAAGCGGTGGTCAGGCATGACGAGTACACAGCAAGCTGACGTCGATACGGCCCCTGCCGACCAGCCCCGGCCCTCGGCTGACCTCGCCAAGCCCGTCGCAGCCCTGGTGATCGGTGTGGCGATGCTGGTCCTGGCGTTCGCGAACCTTTCCCACATGCCGCAATGGGCAGACCAGCATGGCGCGATCTGGGTGTATTTAGGGTTCTTCGTATTCATGTCCATCGCGGGCCGACTGTTCTGGTTCGGCGCTGACGGCCTGATCAAACGCCTGCGCGGCGGCCAATGAGCCCGGACTCGATCAAGTCGCCCTCCCGCCGCCCGCGCCTGTCCGCGGCCCGGCTGCTTCGCGTCCACGGGCTGATGGCCGCGATCGTCGCGGTCTCGGGCGGACTCGGCGCGGTTCTGCTCCTGGCAGGTGGGCAGGAAGCCCCGGTGCAGGCGCAGCCGATTCCGTGTGAGCAATGGCAGCAGATGCACCCGGGATGGCCGTGCATCGACGTACCGACCTACAGCCCACAACCCACGCAACCGAGCACCGTCGCACCGGTCATGCCGTCAATGATCAACCCGCCCACAGGACCACAGGGCAATTCCGGCGGCGGCGCTGGCGCGCTGACCCCGCCACCCTTGCAGGGCCCGCCCAACATGAACAACCCCATCGTGCCCGTCCCGGGATACAACCCACCCGTACTTC
>NZ_BAAFGR010000375.1:0-1823 GCF_041154655.1 Nocardia sp. JMUB6875 | reverse complement strand
TGACCTGGCTGACCGACCGCCGCGTGGCCGTCTGGGTGAACTCCCCGGCCTCCGGCGCACCGGTGGAGATCCAGTTGCTGCTGCCGCGCGACTGGAACGCCAAGCCCGACGCCAGGTTCCCGGTCGTCTACATGCTCGACGGCCTGCGCGCCACCGACGACGAGAACGGCTGGACCAAGGACGCGGGCGCGGCCGGCTTCTACGCCGACAAGAACGCCCTGGTGGTGCTGCCCATCGGCGGCCAGTCCAGCTTCTACGCCGACTGGCTGGCCCCCGACAACGGCCGCAACTACAAGTGGGAGTCCTTCCTGGTCCGGGAGCTCCCGTCGCTGCTGGAGAGCCAGTTCCGCGCCACCGATGTGCGTGCGGTGGAAGGCCTTTCGATGGGCGGCACCGCGGCCATGATGCTGGCCGCGCGCAATCCCGGCTGGGTCCGCTCGGCCGCCTCCTACTCCGGATTCCTCACCCTGACCTCGCTCGGCATGCCGCAGGCGGTCAACTTCGCCATGCACGACGCGGGCGGCTTCGACTCCTCGAAGATGTTCGGTCCGCCCGGCAGCCCGGCGTGGAAGGAACACGATCCCTACGAGCTGGCCGACAAGCTCAAGGGCGTGGCCCTCTACGTCTCCAGCGGCAACGGCGTCGCGGGCACCACCGATCCGCTCTCCGATATTCCGGGCATCACCACCAATTACGCGGGCCTCGGCCTGGAGGTGCTGTCGCGGTTGAGCACCCAGAACTTCGTGACCAAGCTCGGCAAGCTGAACATCCCGGTCTCGGTGAACTACCGCCCCTCGGGCACCCACACCTGGCCGTACTGGGATTTCGAGATGCGCCAGGCCTGGGCGCAGACGGCCGCCGCGATCGGCGTCGACGCCACCGCCCTGAACTGCAAGGTGGGCGGGGCGATCGGACCGGTGGCGCAGGGCAACGGCTGGCTCGGCGACTGCCTCTCCGGTGAGTACCAGGTGCCCGGCGGCGTCGCCCAGGACTTCCGCGGCGGCAAGGTCCTCTACTCGCAGGCCACCGGCGCGCAGCCGGTGGCGGGCGCCATCGGCGGCAGCTATGCCGGACTGGGCGGTGCGGCAAGCGGTTTGGGCTTCCCGATCGCGGGCGAGGGCGGACTGCCCGACGGTCGCGGCCGGCTGCAGCCCTTCCAGCACGGCTCGGTCTACTGGAGTCCGCAGACCGGTGCGCAGGCGGTGCGCGGCGCCATCTTCGACGAATGGTCCAAGCAGGGCTACGAGCGCGGCCCGGCCGGTTACCCGAACGGCCAGGAGACGCGCACGCCCCAGAAGGACGGCGTGGTGCAGGGTTTCGAGAACGGGCCCATGTACTTCAGCGCCAAGACCGGCGCGCACCTGGTGCAGGGCCTGATCCTGGGCAAGTACGGCCAGCTCGGATTCGAGAACAGCCCTTACGGTTTCCCGACGGGGGACGAGAAGGGGCTGCGCGACTTCGGCCGCTACTCCGCGTTCGAGGGCGGCAATATCTATTGGAGTCCGCTCTCGGGCGCGTGGGGCGTGCGCACCGGCCCGATCATGGACGCCTGGGGCGCGACCGGATTCGAGAACGGGCCGCTCGGCTACCCGATCTCGGACGAGGGTCAGATTCCCGACGGGACGCAGCAGACCTTCCAGGGCGGGACCATCACCATCCGCGACGGCAAGGCGACCGCGGCCACGCTCGATGGGCGGCCCATCACCATTCCGGGCAGCGAATCGCCCAAGCCGGCACCGGTCCAACCGCAACCCGCCGCGCAGCAACCCGCGATCCCGCTCCCGGGGGGTCTGCCCGCGATCCCGTTGCCCGCCCCTGCCGCC
>NZ_BAAFGR010000374.1:0-2014 GCF_041154655.1 Nocardia sp. JMUB6875 | reverse complement strand
GGGCGTACATGATGTCGGCGGCGCGTTCGGGGGAGAGGCCGGGCTTGAGGGCGTTCTTGGCGGCCAGGTCGGGGGTGATGTGGGCGGGGCCGTCGTAACGGCCCTGTTCGGCCGCGGCCAGGAAGGCCCCGACCTCGGGGTCGGCGGCGGCGGTCACCCGCATCATGTCGAGCAGGCTCATGTAGCGCTCGGAGACGGTGCGCATGTGGGCGGCGTAGTGGGCGAGTTGGCGGGCCGGGTCGGGTTCGGCGAAGAGTTCGCGGACCCAGCGGCGTTCCGGCGGCGGGGTGGCGGCGTCCTCGTCGGGGCCCGCCACCAGGACCGCCGCGGTCTCGGCGAGGACCCCGACCTTGGTGCCGAAGGCCTGGTAGATGGTCTGGACATGGACCCCGGCGGCATCGGCGATGGCCTGCAGCGTGGTGCCGGCGTAGCCGCGTTCGGCGAAGAGGGCGGCGGCGGCCTCGGCGACGCGGCGGCGGGTGGCCTCGCGGCGTTCGCTGCGCGCGGGTGGCCGATTGCGCGGTGTTGACATGCCCGTCATCGTAGCTATAGTTCGCTATATAGCGCACTATAGCTACGGGAGGCGAGATGCGCGTACTGGTTTCGACGACACCGATGGAGGGGGTGTTCGCGCCGGTGGTGCCGCTGGCGCGGGCGCTGAGCGCGCGGGGGCATCGGGTGGTGGTGGCCACCGCGCCACAACTGTTGCCGCGGGTGCGGGCCGCGGGATTGGCGGGAGCGGCGGCCGGGCCGGACGCGCCCGAGGCCGCGGCCGAGGCGGTGACACTGCCCGAGTTCGCGGCCGGGACGCAGCCGTGGCGGATCGGGGCGGTCATGTTCGGCAAGGTGATGGCGCCGCGCAAACTGCCCGAATTGCGAGAACTGGCAGATGATTTCGAGCCCGATCTGATTCTGCACGCGCCGGTCGATCTGGCCGCGCCGGTGCTGGCCGCGCAACGAGGGGTTCCGGCCATCACCTACGGCACGGGTCTGCTGCTCGAGCCGGAGCTCGTCGCGGCCATGGCGGAATGGGTTGCACCGCTATGGGATTCGGCGGGATTGACGCCGGATGAACACGCCGGACTCTACCGGGGCGGTTACCTCGATCCGGTGCCGCGCAGCCTGCAATCCGACCTCGGGCCCGCGGCCGAAATCGCACGGCCGATTCGCCCCGCGGTCCCCGGCGGTGTCGACGACGAGCTCCCGGATTGGGCGCCGCGGCTCGGGAATCGCCCGACCGTGTACGTCTCGCTGGGGACGGTGCCGATCTTCAACCAGCCCAGCGCATTCGGGCCGCTGTTGGAGGGGCTGGCCGGGAGCGAGGTGGATGTCGTGGTCACGGTCGGCACCGCTACCGATCCCGCCGCGCTCGGCCCGCAGCCGGGAAACATCCATATCGCCCAATGGCTTTCGCTGGCCGCGATACTCCCGCGCTGCGATGCGGTGGTCTGCCACGCGGGCGCGGGCACCACGCTGGCCGCGCTCTCCCACGGCCTGCCACTGGTCCTCACCCCGCGCGGCGCGGATCAGTTCCCCACCGCCGCGGCCTGCCGCGAAGTCGGCGCGGCCCGGGTTCTGACACCCGACCGGGTGACCCCGGCCGCCGTGCGCGAGGAGGTCACCAAAGTTCTGACCGACCACACGTATCGGGCGGGCGCGCAACGCATCCGGGCCGAGATCGAGCGATTGCCGGACGCCGATACGGTCGCCGCCGAGCTCACGTCGGACCTCGCCGCGCGGACGGCCTGACACCCCGTCAGGCTGATTCCGGGGCCCGCGCGTCGAGCATCCAGCAGGCGGCGGTGAAGCGGGCCTCGGCGCCGTGGATGAAGGGATCCATGGCGGTGCGGACGGTGCGGACGACCTTTTCCCGGGTGGCGTCGTCGGCGTCGGCGAGGGCCAGGCCGACGGGGCCCAGGCGGGAGATGTAGCCGATGAGGGCGGGTTCGGGCATGGCGCATTCGGCGTCGACGGGGCGGAGGTCGATGTCGGTCCAGCCGCTGGCCTTCAGGAT
>NZ_BAAFGR010000373.1:0-2024 GCF_041154655.1 Nocardia sp. JMUB6875 | reverse complement strand
GGCTTGGGCTTGGGTTTGGTCGCGGGGACCTTCTCCCGCTCGGCGGTGCCTTGGCTGAAGCTGAATCCGCTCGAGGCCTGGTAGCCGCCGGACCGGTCGGTCACTTCCTTGGTCTCGGTGACCTCCGGGGTCAGCGAGATACGGCGGCGCTTGTTCAGGGCATAACCGGCGACCAGCGCCACGAGCAGCACCGCGGCGATGGCCGCGATGAGAATCCAAACTTCAGCAGTCGTCACGCCCCCATCCTTTCAGAGACGGTTGTATTGCCGGTTTCACACACCTTCGGACGCGTCGGAGGGCAGTGTCGTCTATCACACAGCTATGCCGTGCGAACCGTCGACACGCCGGGGTGGGGTCTGGAAATCCCAACAACTACCGACCGGTCTGCTCGACTACGTGCCACAGTGCGGAAGGAGCGGCGAATGCGACACCGAGACAATAGGATCGGCGACGTGACCGATCGAAATGTGCTTGGGGGACCGCTGGAGGAGTGTGGCACCGATCCTCTCACCGGCTTCTACCGGGACGGATGCTGCAGCACCGGCCCCGAGGATTTGGGCAGCCACACCGTCTGCACGGTGGTGACCGCGGAGTTCCTGGAGCACCAGAAGTCGATCGGCAACGACCTCGTCACCCCGCGGCCGGAGAACAACTTCCCCGGCCTGCAGCCGGGCGACAGATGGTGCGTGGTGGCGGTCAGATGGCTGCACGCCCACGAGGACGGGGTGGCCGCACCGGTGGTGCTGGCCGCCACGCACGAGAACGCCCTCGAGGTCGTTCCGATGGACACCCTCCGCAAATACGCCGTCGACGTTCCCGACGATGTGAGCGACCTGCTCTGATACGCGGTCGATCAGGATCCGGTGACGCTCACGGCGTTGGGTGCGCCGCCGTCGTCGCCCTTGCGCAGTAATGCCTCGGTGGCGCTGCGCAATTCGACGCGGGCCGCGAACAACTGCGGGTCGGAGAAGGCCAGCCGGTCGGCGCCGGCCTGCAGCGGGACGTGCAGCACCTGCAGGGTGATCGCGGCGGCGATGGCGCCGAAGAACAGGGCGATCAGGGCGGGCCGCTCCCCCGCCAGGGTGAGCGCCAGCGCGGCCTGGCCGCCGAAGACCGCCGCGGCGGCCGCCGAGACCACGAAGGAGTGGATCATGGCGGCGCGCACGGTTTCTCCCGCGTCGAAGGCGTCCACCACCGCGATGCCGAGCCCGAGCACGACCAGGTCGGCGGCCAGCACCGAGAGCATGGCGGTGCTGGGAAGCACGTTGAGCCCCAACAGGATCAGTGCCGCGCTGAGGCCGAGCAGCAGCGCGCCGACGGTGAGCAGCCCGGCCGCCGAGCGCCGCGAGTCCTCGATCCAATCGGCCTGCTGCCCGAGCATGCCCAGCATGGTGCCGAGCAGCGCCAGCAGCGTGATCGCGCCCAAAACATAACCGGCGGGCAGGAATCCGCCCGCCGCGGGCATGGCCAGCAGCGCGCACACCGGCAGCAATCCGACCCGCCACACCCGGTCCACGCGCTCGACCGCGCGAGTCGGCAACAGCCGCACGAAGACTCCGCTGAAGGCGAGTACCGGCGCGCACACCAGCACGATGCGCACCCCGTCGAACCAGGGGCTTCCCCCGGCCAGCCGATCGATCACCACGGTCGCGGCGTACACCAATAGCCCACCGGCCGCCCTGCGTAACAACGGCTTTCGCGGATCCCGCGCCAGCAGATACAAACCGAGCCACCATGCGACACCGAACGCCGCGGCCGACACCCAAACCACGCAGGGAGCGTACTTCCCCACTCCCCGTTTGCGGGTCGTTACAAACCCCTCAAATATCCCTATCTACCAGCATTTTTCGCCCTCTGCCCCGGCTCGTCACACCTTCGCACCGGTTCGGACACACCCAGGTCACGAAGAGCCCCAACGGGTTTCACATCTCCTCCGATTCGAGCCCCGATCAACGGTACGGGTAGGGGTGGGATGGTGGCTGGTCCGGGTTGGTATGGGGTCGGATTAGGGTGCGGTTAGGGGG
>NZ_BAAFGR010000372.1:0-2094 GCF_041154655.1 Nocardia sp. JMUB6875 | reverse complement strand
ACCATGGGTCACCGGCTTCCGGCGACGATGGAGGTGATGCGGACCTGGCCGTCGCGGGTGGTGGAGGTGGTGATGACCTGTTGCCAGGTGGTTTGGGTGCCGTCGGGGTGTTTCTCGTCGACGGTGACGTTCCATTGGTCGGGGCTCGCGCCGGTGATGGTGACGCAGTGTTTGGTTCCGGCGGGGGTGGCGGCGATGGCGTCGCGGGTGGCCTGTTCCGGGGCGACGCGGGCGTCGGGGGCGAGCAGGGCGCGCACCGCGGCCGGATCGCGCTGGACGTACCAGGCGTATTCGAGGCGCATGATGACGCCGGGCCCGCTGCCCAGATCGCCCGCGCTGGCCCCGCTCACCCGGTCCGGCGTGCTGACCTCCTGGCACCACGCCACCAGTCCCGGCTGGTTCGCGGTGGTCGTCGTGGGCGCGACCGCGGTGGCGGTGATCGGAACCGCCTGCGGCGCGGGCGAATCCCCGGGCGTGACCACCAGCCACACCACGACCGCCATGATCACGAGCACCAGCGACGCTCCAGCAATCGCGATGGCGCGGGTGCGGATCCGCAGTCGCCGCTGCGTCTGCGCCGCCCGCCGCCGCGCCTCCACGACCAGCGCCGCCATCGGATCCTCGGCCATCAATTCGTAAGGGCTGACCGCACTCCGGCGCTCACCCTCACGCTCCCCGCCCTCCCCGGACCACGACGCCTCGTTCAACCACGAAGCCCACCCGGGCGTCCCCGCCTCCGCCGCGGGCGCGACCTGCCCACTACCGGAAGGCACGAGCGCGGGCATCGGCGGCCGCCCAGCCCCCTGCCCAGCCCGGTCACGACCATCTCGACCCGCGTCGCCGCTGTCCTCGCGGCGCGTGAATCCGCCATCTGCTCGCCGAGCCGCCGCGCCGCCGCCACGAGGCCGCTCCTTGTTGTCCCCGGGCGTATTCGGACGCGACCAGTAGTGCGGGTCATCACCCTGAAGCGACGAGACCCTGCGCGCCCCGGTGCCCTTACCGATGTCGACCCGTGCACTGCCGCCGAGTTCACCTGCGCCGGAACGGCTCGGAGACCCGTCGCCCGCAGGTCGGTCGGGGCCGTCGCCCGCAGACCGATCGGGGCCGTCGTCCGCGGGTCGGTCGGGGCCGCTGCCGGTGGGTTGATGGGAGCTGCCGGTGGGGTGGTGGGAACCGACCCCGGATCGAGAGACATCGCCGGTGGATTGGCCGGTGGCCGATCCGCTCAGAGGGGCGTCGCCGGTTGGTTTGCCGGTGGACGTTTCGCTCAGAGGGGTGCCGCCCGTTGGTTTGCCGGTGGACCTTTCGATTGGAGGGGTGCCGCCAGTTGGTCGGCCGGTTGCCGGTTCGATTTGAGCGGCGTCGCCCGTTGATTGGCCGGAGGCCGGTTCGATTCGAGCGGCGTCGCCCCTTGATTGGCCGGTTGCCGGTTCGATTTGAGCGGCGTCGCCAGTCGATTGGCCGGTGGCCGGTTTGGTTGGAGCGGCATCGCTTGTTGGTTGGCCGGTGGCCGATTCGATTGGAGGGGGATCACCCTCGAGTCGTCCGGGGGCCGCACCGGTTGGCGGGGTGTCGCCGGTTAGGCGGCGGGCGCCCGACGCGATGCGGGTGCCGCCGAGGCGCACCGTGCCCGTGCCGGGACGCGGGTTGTCGCCGGTGAGGCGGGGAGCCGACCCCGGGCGCGGGGTGTCATCGGTGGGTTGGCTTGTGCGCGGGGCGGATCGCGGGGTGTCGCCGGTGAGGCGGACAGTGGGGAATCCGGGGCGGGGCTTGCCGGGCTCGGTTCTCGGCGCGCGTGAGTCGGTTGCCGTGGTGCCCGACGTCGTGGGCGCCGGGCCCGGTGCGACCTTGGCCGTACCGGGTTCGGTGGGTGCGACCTTGGCCGTACCGGGTTCGGTGGGTGGGAGCTGGGCCGTGCCGGGTTCGGCCGGTGCGGCCTGGGCTGTACTGGGTTCGGCTGACGCTGATTGGGCTGCACCAGGTTTGGCCGGTGCTGCTTGGGGTGCAGCGGATTTTGTCGAGGCTGATTGGGCTGCACCGGATTCGGTCGGTGCTGCCTGGGGTGTGGCGGGTCCGGTCTGCGCGGCCTTCGGG
>NZ_BAAFGR010000371.1:0-2117 GCF_041154655.1 Nocardia sp. JMUB6875 | reverse complement strand
CTTCGCACGCTGTGAAAGTCCGGCACAGTGATGAGTACAACACTGCGGCAAGGGAATTCGCCGGGAAAGCCTTGCGTTCGGCGCTCGAGGTGCTGGATGGGCGGCGGCCGGCGGGGCAGTTGGGGGCTTTCGCGGAGCCGGCGGTGGTGGCCGCGGTGCGCACGCTGGCCGGTGCGGGGCGGCTGCCCGGGCGGGAACTCGGCACGGCGACCCTCACCAGGGTCGATGTGATCATTGCCGAGCCGGGTCAGGCCGAAGTCTGCGCGGGATACGACCGCGGCGCGCGGCATTTCGCGCTCGCCGCGCGCATTGTCCGCGGTCGTTCCGGGTGGCGGTTGGCCGCATTCCGGGCGTGCTGAAGACCGTCTGGTCTCTGCGGTAATAGCAGAATTGTCTGGTCACCCCTAATTCGATTCGCGCCTGGTTTGAATCCTGCATCCCGCGGCATTAGCATTTCGGCGAATAGCGGCACCTCACACGTGGAAGGGCAGTCCATGGCGAAGAAAGTCACCGTAACTCTGGTTGACGACTACGACGGCGAATCGAAGGCCGACGAAACCGTCTTTTTCTCGATCGACGGGAACGACTACGAGATCGACCTGTCGAACAAGAACGCCGGCAAGCTGCGGGAGTCGCTCGAGCAGTGGACGGAGAAGGCCCGCAAGGTCGGTCGTTCCAAGCGCAAGGTGGCCGCCGGTCGCACCCGCCCGGCCGTCGACCGTGAAGAGAGCACCGCGATCCGGGAATGGGCGCGGGCGCAGGGCCACCAGGTTTCCTCGCGCGGCCGTATCCCCGCCGAGATCGTCGACGCTTACCAGCGCGCCAAGAATTAACCAGCGCTAATCGCGATGGGGAAATTAGGTGGGAGCCGATGGCCGGGAGCCATCGGCTCCTGACATTTCCGGCCTTTGGTTCGAACCGGATGCGGTGTTGCGGCGATGACATTCCGGAGCACCCGCCCGCCGGGCCTCAGACCGCGTGCGACAGCGCGCTCGCCGGGTCGGGGAGTTCCGCGCGAATCCTTTCCAGCAGGCGTTCGGCGCGTTCGCGATGCGCCGCGGCGGTGTCGGCGTCGCCGCGAGCGGCGGCCAGTTCGGCCAGAATGGCGTCCATCGGACCGAACTCGGTCATACCGGTCTCCAAGCCGATGAGCGTCCCGCCGTGTGGTGCCAGGTATTCATACAGCCGCTGAATTGCTGGAAGATCGCCGAGTTCGATGGCCGCGACCGCGCGCAGGGCCGACATGAGCACCGGATAGAAGCCCGCCGCAATCGGATCCGATTCCAGGTAGACCGCGCGCGCCCGTTCCCGCTGCCCCGTCCGCAGCAGCGCCAGCGTGTACGCGGGCGCGGCCGCCGCGGGCAATGCCGCATAGGCGGGTTCGAGCCGGTCCAGCAATCCCCCCAGTTCCCCGCGCGCCCAGCCGACCGACAGCGCGCAGAACAACTCGGCCTCGGTGTGATTGGCCACGCCGGATTCCCGGGTGCGGGTGGTGAACCGGGCGTAGAGCCGCTCGGCCAGATCGATGTCGCCGCGCAGCAACTCCATGGTCGCCGCGAAACAGCCGACCATATCCAGCAGCGGCCGCAGCTGTCCCTCGTCGGCGAACTCCAGGGCCGCGGCCACCCGCCGCTCCGCCTCCCGCAGATCGGCCCGCGCCACCGCGGCCCGATACCCCAGATAATGCGCCAGCGCCCGATACTCGGCCAGCCCCGCCGCCGAGGCCACCTCCTCCAACTCGGCCACCAGCCCCGAGAACTCCGCGTCGTAGTCGAAGGCCAGATAGGCGACCGCATTGATGGCGGCGCACAGTAATTCGGGATCCCCGGTCCGCCGCGCCACCTCGAGCGCCAACAGCGCCAGCCGGTGCCCGGTCGTGTACTCCACGAGACCGGTTTCGAACGTCGCCGCCACCAGCAGAAACACCAGATCCCCGTCCGCCGCATCGCTTTTCGCCACCGGCCCGCTCGCGCCCCAGCCCGTCGTCCGGGCATCGCTCGCGCCCGTCATCCCGGCATGTTTTTGGCCGGGATCCATGTCCGACTGCTGGATTCCGGCCAAAACCGCGCCGGAATGACGGGGTGAGTCGGTGCGTGAGGGGCGGGGTGGATCGTAGG
>NZ_BAAFGR010000370.1:0-2151 GCF_041154655.1 Nocardia sp. JMUB6875 | reverse complement strand
GGTTTGGGGGACTACTTGGCATCACGCTTTGTCGGTTGTGGAGGCCGACGGGTTCGTTGTGGTGGCTTCGGAACCGTTTGATGACGATCCGCGGTGGTCGCCGATTGCCGATCGGCAGTTGGTGCGCGTGCGGGGCGGGCGGGTTGCGGTGGAGCCGCTGGACATTGAGATCGGAAGGGCTGGTTCATGAATACACCTACGGTGGAGATTCACCTCACCGATGAGGATTTGACCACCGCGCTGCGGGAGGATGTGCGGCGCGGGTTGACGGCGGAGCCGAAGTGGTTGCCGCCGAAGTGGTTTTATGACGCTCGCGGGAGTGAGCTGTTCGAGAAGATCACCGAGTTGCCGGAGTATTACCCGACTCGGACCGAGCGGGCGTTGCTGGAGCGGGTGGTTGGGGAGATCGCTCGGATCGCGCAGGCCGAGGTGCTGGTCGAACTCGGGGCGGGGTCGGCGGCTAAGACTCGGCTGATTCTCAATGCCATGCGGGCCGAGGGTCCGTTGAAGAGTTATGTGCCGCAGGATGTTTCCGTGTCCGCGTTGCGCATGGCGGCGGATGAGGTGGCGTCGGAGTTTCCGGGGCTGAGTGTGCACGGGGTGGTGAGTGACTTCACCGCCACGCTGGAGAACCTGCCCGGCGGCGGGCGGCGCATGGTCGCCTTCCTGGGCGGCACCATCGGGAACCTGGTCCCCGCGGAGCGGGCCGAATTCCTCGGTGGCATCAGGGATGTCCTGGAGCCGGGGGAGCAGCTGCTGCTCGGTGCTGGGCTGGTGATCGATCCGGCGGTGCTGGTGCCCGCCTACGACGATGCCGCCGGAGTCACCGCCGAATTCAATCGCAATGTGCTGCATGTGCTCAACGCCCGGCTGGGCGCGAACTTCGAGCCGGAGAAGTTCGCGCACGTCGCCATCTGGGATGCCGAGAACGAGTGGATCGAGATGCGGCTGGAGGCGACGGAGGCGATGACGGTCCGCATCCGGGAGCTGGATCTGACCGTCGAATTCGCCGAGGGTGAGCAGCTGCGCACCGAGATCTCGGCCAAGTTCCGGCGCGAAGTGCTCGAAAGCGAGCTGGACGCGGCCGGTTTCACCACCGAGCGGATCTGGACCGATCCCGACCACCGGTTCGCCCTGGTGCTGGCCGAACGCCGGTAGCTACTTCTGGTCGGTGACGGCCGCCAGCCATTCGATGAGCGGCCGCATCTGCTCCCACGCCGCCCGGATCTCCCGGGCGGCGCGCGGAGTGCTCAGCCACTTGGGCGCACCGAAATCCCGTCCGGCGGTAATGGATTTGTGCCGGAGCAGCTCGATGCGCGGGTGATCGATGTCGTAGCCCTTGGGTTTGGTCGCCAGCTTGTCCCCGCCGATGTTGTACCCGGCCGAGACCAGTTGCGCGATCAGCCCTTCCAGCTCGGCCCCGCGCACCTCGTCGTCGATGGCCACCCGCAGCGCGGTCAGCTGCGCGGGCGAGGCGGCGTACATGCCGCCCGCCACCCGCAGCCCCGCCGCCCCGATCTGCACGTACCACCCGGAGTACTGCGCGCTGTACACCACCGCGCCCTGGTGATTCTTGTACGGCGACTTGTCCTTGGCGAAGCGCACATCCCGGTACGGCCGAAAGATCTTGGCCTCGCCGAAGTCCGGTTCCAGCTCGGCGACAAGGGCTTTCATCGGATCCCGCACCGACTCCTCCCACACCTGCTTGTGAGAGTTCCAGAAGGCCTTGGAGTTATCGGCTTCCAGGTCCTCGTAGAAATCGAGTCCGGCGAGTGGGAATCCGGTGAATGCGGTCATGGCTAGTTATTGTTCATCATGCCGGAACCGTAGACGGCAAGGCCGATTCCGAAGCCGATCACCATGCACACGCCCGCGGCGATGGCGGCCCACTTGCCCAGCGGTTCGCCCTTGCTGTTGCCGACGATGCCGAGCACGATGCCCGCGAGGCCGATCAGCGGACACAGCAGCAGTGCGATGGCGGCGCAGATGAATCCGATGATCGAGAAGATCTGGGTCCCGGATCGCGGGGGCGGTGCGCCGTAGCCGCCGCCGGGATACTGCGGATATTGCTGGTACTGCTGGCCTCCGGGCCCGAACTGCTGCGGATAGGGTCCCGGCGGATACGACGGGGGTGCGCCCTGGGGGTAGGGC
>NZ_BAAFGR010000369.1:0-2189 GCF_041154655.1 Nocardia sp. JMUB6875 | reverse complement strand
GGGCCGACGTCGGGGCGGGGGCGATGCTATGGCGCGGATTTCTGGCGGCGCCGTCGCCGGTGAGCTGGTATCGGGCGCACAATCGCAGCATCATCTCCGGATTCCTTGATCACGAGGACGAGGCGCGGGCCGAGCCCGAGGTCGAGCGGTTCATGATGAATGTGACGCTGGCGCGGGTGGTGTTCACGCATGTTCTCGCCGAGCGACCGGCGTTGGCGCTGGGGCGGTTCGGGTGGGCGACCCGGCCGGTGGCGGATCCGCGGCGCAGCTCGGTCGGGGTTTTTCTCGACCTGCACAACGTCTTTCCGCAGGGATATCCACTGACGCGAATATCCCTGGAGGAGGTCATCGCGGCCGAAGGGAAGGTGGCGCGGATCATCGATCTCGGCCTCATCCTGCCGAAACTGACTGAGCTGTACCAATTCTCGGCTCGTACACTCGAGGAACCGCGCCTGCACCACCTGGTCAGCGATGGACTGTTTCGCTACGCCGGAATCGATATCGACCATTCCCAGCTCCGTCCGGACGCGGCGAGCCGGTTCGTCGGGCGACTCACCGCGCCCATTCCGCGCGGCCCGAATACCGGGAAAAATCGATTTGCGGGAAAGTAACGCGCCCGCTGTGGGCGCGATGTTCCGGGCAACACCTATTCAGGAGGTCGGAATGCTATCTGCGAAGCGGCTTGCTGCAGGCGCTGTCGTCGTCACCGCCACCGCGGGCACCATGCTCGCCGGTACCGGCACAGCCCAGGCCGATGTCCCCGTGTGGGAGGCCAACTGCCACGTGTACAACATCTTCAACACCGGCGGAATGTCTCTGTGTGAACTCCCCACCTGGCATCAGGTGAAACTCACCTGTATCGCCTGGCCCGTTCCATTCACCTATTGGAAGTACGGCCCCATCCAGTACGGCCAGAACCAATCCTGGGCCAGCTGTGATTCGTGGAACGCCCTGGTCAACGTCGAGGTTATCCAGGCGTACCCCTGATCTCACCAGCTGCCGTTGAAGAATGCGGCCAACGCCGAGGTCGAATGGATCACCGCGGTCGTGTTCGCGATAAGCAACACGACCGCGGCCGATCCCAGTAGTGCGCTGACAATGCCCGCCGCGCACAGCACACGTCGTGCACGTGCCTCGGAGGCTCGTACGAATTTCCGCCAAGACACCGCGATGATCGCCGATATCGCGGCCATGACCGCCACCGCGACGTGATATCGGGCGAAATCATCGACCATATCTTTCACCGGCGCAGAAGTGGTGCCATCACCGGCCAATTGCTGCCGGATTTGATCGAAGACGGCGGATAGCTGTGGGTCGTCCGCCCCGGACGGCAACATCGGCAGCAGCGACGAGAACGGCGCGACCGCCCCTTGAATATTCGCGATCACCGCCAACAGCGCCGCGAATGCGAACAACCCGACCAGGCTCCCCGCCGTCGCCAGCCAAATCCGCTGTGCCGCACCGAGCATCGCCCCACGCACGAATGCCTTCCACAGCAATGCGGCCAACACCACGAGCGCCACGAGCAGCGCACCCGCGATCGCCCCTTTCACCACGTGATATCGAAACCAGTAATCGATCACCCTGGTCAGCGCGGGCGGCCGTCCCCCATCCCCGGATTCCCAATAGGCGACAAACCCGTCCCGCAAGGCCCGCCGCAACTTGCCCTGATCGGCGAATCCCTCCGAACCGCTCTCGGCCAGCGGCCCCGGCACGAGCACGAAGGCGACCCCGAGCGCCACGGCGACACCGGTCAAGCCGGCGAGCGCACGACCGGGCACGACATCCACCGATCGCATCGAAACATCAGAGCCGCTCAACGAGCCCCCTTC
Source organism: Nocardia sp. JMUB6875 (assembly GCF_041154655.1). Lineage (NCBI taxonomy): Bacteria > Bacillati > Actinomycetota > Actinomycetes > Mycobacteriales > Nocardiaceae > Nocardia > Nocardia sp. JMUB6875. The sequence goes on along the minus strand of NZ_BAAFGR010000369.1, from coordinate 357 downwards.
AACTCGGATCCAACAGCCCTCCCATTCTGTGCGTGATCCGCCTCACCCGCCACGCCCACCCATCGCTGCCCGGTAACTCCCACCGCGAAAGTAGACCCGCAGGTACGTGATTCGATCACCAACCCTCCACCCCCTCGCCGATCGTGCCGGCACAACTGACCAACCGTGCCTAAGTCGATCTCCCGCAAGGTGATCCCGCCGGTATGCGCCAGAATTGCTGAGTCCGGCGCTCTTTCGCCGCCCGGACCGCCCTGATTCTCCTGGAAGGTGAAACGTGTACAGACGCTTGATCACAACCGTGGTGATCACGATGGCCGTAGCCGCAGCCGCAAGCTGCGCCGACCACCGCAACACTCC
>NZ_BAAFGR010000368.1:0-2281 GCF_041154655.1 Nocardia sp. JMUB6875 | reverse complement strand
ACACCTCATTGACCTGCTCCAGCCCGAAATCCACCCCGTCCCCCGGATCCTCACCCACCCCGCCCGGATCCTTGCGCGACCCATCGCGCCCGGTGCGTACATCACTCGTCGTCAAGGCGGCCCCTAGTCTTCGCCAGTCTGTTCGACGAGCGTATCTCCGCCCACCGACACATCCCGAGTACCGCGCCCGCAGCGGCCGATTCGGATCGGCGGCCCATTGTCGTTCTGGGCCGCCTCGGGGTGCGTGCGGGAGCGGTGTCAGGAGCCGATGGCGGCGTTCATGATGGTGCCGGCGCTGGTGGCGATGATGCCGCCGATCATGGCTCCGGCGATCATCTTCGGCGAGGCGAGGCCGCCGCCGGACCACTTCTCCCAGGCGAAGCGGCCGCCCGCGTAGGTGATGCCCAGGACGCCGGAGAGCAGCACGAACCAGGTGAAGTAGCGGACGAGCTTGAGGAGCTTGTCGGCGACCGGCGGTGTCTCCGGGGTGGGATTGCCGAGCTGCGCGAGCACGGCGGGCTGGGAGAACGCCGTGTCGAACTGGGAGAGCACAGTGTCGTGGAAGGCGCTGAGCAACATGGTCACCAGGCAAAGGTACCGCGAAATCATGGCGACATGCCCGGGATGTGTGCGAGATCTACTGCGCGAGAACAACTTTCGTTGTCGTGTTGAGCGGATGACGAGATTCGAACTCGCGACCCTCACCTTGGCAAGGTGATGCGCTACCAGCTGCGCTACATCCGCATCGCTTCCTTCGGGGCGTTTCGGCCCGTCCGGCTGCGAGAGAGAACGATAGCCGACCCGTCGCGCATTTCCAAAACGCCTGGCAAACCCCGAGTTTTCCGGCGCGCCGCCGGGCGCTCGACCGCGAAATTCAGCGAACCGGCCGTGGGCTGTGTCAGCGTGTCAGGGGTCGGTGGTTGCCGTCGACTCAACCACATTGCAGTCTGGGTGCAAGTAGTTGTCGAAATCGGGAGGTCAGCGTGGCGGAGTTGTCCGGCGGAATCAGTCGGCGCGGGCTGTTCGGCGTGGGTCTGGCGGTGGCCGCGAGCGCCGCCCTGGCCGCGTGCAGCTCGGACAAGGACGGCGGCAGCGCGCCCACCACCACGCTCAGCGCTGACCCCGCCGCTATCGCGGCCGACGCTTACGTCTTCGGCTATCCGCTGGTCCTCATGGACGCCACCCGCGCCGCGGGCGGCCCGACCAACCAGTTCGTCCACGCCGACTCCCTGCCGACCTCCGAGGACCGGTACGTGGTCCGCATGAACCTGGACACCCTCTACTCCCAGGCCTGGCTGGACCTGACCGCCGAACCCCTGGTGCTGCAGGTCCCCGGCATGGAGGCCGACCGCTACTGGCTGATGCAGCTCCTCGACGCCTGGACCAACACCACCCATGACCCGAACAGCGTTCGCCCCCAGGTGAATTCGGGCCAGCAGACGCCGCCGTTCACCTATCTCATCACCGGCCCCGGCTGGACGGGCTCCGTCCCCGCAGGCATGACCCAGCTGCGGATGCCGACGAATACGGTCTGGATCATCGGCCGCGTCCAGGTCAACGGCACCGACGACATCCCCGCCGTGCGCGCCATCCAGGAGAAGATGAAGCTCGCCCCGCTGAGCGCGTATCAGGCCGATCCCGAGATCTCAACGCCCGGAGTGGTTTTCGGCTCCGGTCTCAAGGGCTCCTCGCCCTCGAAGGAGGTCGCGAACCTGGACGGCCCCGCCTTCTTCGCCAAGCTGTGCGCGCTCATGGCCGCCGACCCGGCCACCGCTGGCGACGCCCCCGCCCTGAAGCGCTTCGCCACCTTGGGCATCACCCCCGGCGGCACCCCCACCGCCGATGCCGCGGTGCTCGACGCCGGTGTCACCGCCGGAAAGAAGCAGCTCGCCGACTACCGAAACCCGCAGGCCACGGAGGTCAACGGCTGGTCGTATTCGGCCAATGTCGGGGCATACGGCACCGATTACCCCCTGCGCGCCCGCACCGCCCAGGTCGGCCTGGGCGCGAACCTGCCCCAGGACGCCCTCTACCCGACCCTCAACGGCATGGCCGACATCAACGGCACCCCACAACGATTCCGCCTGCACTTCACCCCCGACCAACTCCCACCCGTAGACGCCTTCTGGTCCATCACCGCCTACGACGCCGACAGCTTCCTGGTCCCCAACCCCGCGAACATCTACGCCGTAGGCCACCAAATCCCCATCACCAAGAACCCCGACGGCTCCTTCGACATCACCATCCAAAACGCCGACCCCGGCCCCACAGTCCCCTCCGG
>NZ_BAAFGR010000367.1:0-2362 GCF_041154655.1 Nocardia sp. JMUB6875 | reverse complement strand
CCACCCCGGACAGCCGTCCCGGTACCCAACCCCGCACCCCAGCGGACCCGTCCGGCGAGACCGCTCCGCATCCGACAGACCGCGACACGACGGCCCCAGGCCCGGAAAACACCGGTGTCGGAAGGGATTCGAGCAACCCCGCCGAGCGGCCCAGCGATACCTCGGCCACGGATCACGAAAAGCCCTCCACGGGCGCCGAATCGGATCGATCCACCGAGAGGCCCGAGGCCCGCGAATCCGGCGACGAACCCCGCGATGCGACCGATTCCCGGCCCGACTCCGATCGTGCCGGTGAGCATCCGGAGTCCCGTCGCCCCACCGACGAGCCGACGGAGTCCCGCCGCGCCGACGAGCCAGCGGTGCGTCGTGACGACGACACGCCCGGCACCCGCCGCGAGGATGACTCGACCGTCCGGCGGGAGGACGATCCAGCTGCTCGGCACGAGGATGACTCGACTGCGCGGCGTGCGGACGAGCCGACTGAGCGCCGCGTGGGAGATCCGGAAGTCGATCGTGGTGAGCCTGGCACGCGTCGTGAGGACGATGCGGCTGCTCGGGATGAGGAGGGTGTGCGTCCTCGCGATGAGGATGTACAGCTGGACTCGGCTATGCTGCGGGATGAGGACACCTCCCCGGAGACGGCGGACCGGCCGTTGCGGGAGGGGCGGGAACCGGCTGCTGAAGAGCCTGTGCGCGAGGCGGATTCGACGCGCCGGGAGGACGGGCCCGCCGAGGAGAGGCGGCTTACGGGTGAGGAGCCGCGGTCGGATGGGTTCGCACCGGTGCATGACGAACCGTCGAGCCGGGATGCGGACGGTCGGCATCGGGGTGACCGGCCGGAGGCGGAATCCACCGGCCGCGAACGGGATTCGCACCCGTCGGATCGAGATCGGCGTGTCAATGACGGGTCCGCTCCCGAGGACGGGTTCGTGGTCGCGCCGATTCCGCTGGGCGAGGATCCCGAGGTCAGAGCCCACGACGGTGAGCGTCGCGGGCCGGGGGAGCGCCGCTCCGGTGACGAGACCCCTGTCGCGGCGCAGGATCGTCCGGAGCCCTCCGATCGCACCGAATCCCGGCGTGGAGCGCCCCCGGAGCGCACCGACGGTTCCAAGGCGCACCCGGGGCGCTTGGATGATCCATCGAATACCGTTGTGCGAGACGAGGAATCGGCAAAGCCCGGGCGGGACGATCCGGAAACTGTTCGGGAGCGGAACCGGGGCCGCTGTGGTGAGCTGGCGCTGCGCCTGTTGCGTCAGATCACCGGCAATGAATCCATCCATCCGCCCCAGCGCCGGATCGGGCCGGAGGGGATGCGGCTCGAGGAGTTGGTGGCGGGTGCGGGCGGTAAGTTGCAGGACTTCCCCGATCGCCCCGGCAAACCTAGCGGCCACGACGCCATAGCGGAGCGGCTTCGCAAGCTGGGGGACGGTGCGTCGGCGCTGGTCGTGGATCGCTATGCCGGGCCCGTCGACGAGCACGGTGTGGGTGCGCACGCCTACCTACTGGTCAATGAGGGCGGCGAGATCGTGGTCAAGGATCCGGCCGCGGGCCTCGAGCATGGCTTCCCGCCGCAGGTGCCGAGGGAGACCAAGGGCGTTCACGCCATTCTCTTCGACTCCGACGGCAAACCCGTTCACCCGCTGAAGGATTCGGTGCGGGCCGGACTGCTGCACCTGGCCGATGTGCACGTCGGTGACGCGCACCGGCCGCCAGGCGACGAGACGAACCCCGACAACCCGGTGCGGTTCCTGCGCGAATCCGACGAAATAATCCCGGATTTCGCGGGCGCCAGCGAGTACGGGCGCGAGGTTTGGTCGGACGCGCACGCCCGGATGTCCGACGAGCAGCGAGCAGCGCTGCGCGACTACCTCGACGAGGAGCCCGAGGATGCTTCGCGGCCGAGCGCTTCGGACATCGAGGCCGCGCTGCGCGGCGAACGTGAGATGACACCCGAGATCGCCGAGGCGATCCGCAACATCGATGCCGCACTGGATCTGATCCCGCTGCCCGAGCCGGTGATGGTGACGCTCAGCGCCGGTGACAATCCGTTCGGTGTGCGCGTCGAGGATCTGCCCGGGACGGTCCAGCACCTGCCGGGCTACGTCAACGGCCTGCTCGGCCCGGTACCGTCGGTCCTCGGCATCCGGCATCACGTCGAACTGGTAGTCCCCGCCGGAACTCCCGCCCTGCACCTGGGCGAGCTGTCCCGCTACGGCGAGCACCTGCCGATGGTGCTGATGGCCCACGGCCTGGACATCCGCATCGACTCGGTCGAATCCCGGGGCCCCGGCCACTACGGCATCCGCGGCACCGTCGTCCCTTCCGACCCCGCCGCGCGCCCGCACCTCACCCACCCCGACGC
>NZ_BAAFGR010000366.1:0-2420 GCF_041154655.1 Nocardia sp. JMUB6875 | reverse complement strand
CCGAGCCGTGGGGTGTGAAGGTCAGCCTGGTCGAAATCAAGGATGTCGAGATCCCCGAGGCGATGCAGCGCGCGATCGGCCGGCAGGCCGAAGCCGAACGCGAACGCCGCGGCCCGAATCATCCGTTTCTCCAGCGGATTCGCCCCAAAAATGAGACCGAACGTTACTTCTGTCACTCGAGCTGGGCGGATTCGCCCCTGGTTGGGTGGTCATGCAGTCACAGTAGACCGGCCTTGCAATCACACGAAAGAGCCAGTTCAGTGCAGTCACATGCGGATTCAGGCGTGGGGATCGCTTTGGAACCCATGGGGTGATCCGATTCTGATCGGACGACGAATCCGATCAGGTGACTCAACCCGATCGACCAACACGCTCGCATTCAAACCTCGCCGAGTACGGTCGGGTTGCTGGTAGTCGAGACGATCTAGCTAGATCCAGGCTCAGCTGGTGCGGATCTCCAAACCGGAGTTGTCGTCGAGGACAGGCTTGATCGGCTGGAGCGAAACGTCAAATGCGGGAAGATCGCGACACGTCGGAACCGCGTTGTTATATTCGTCAACAGTACTGCCCCCGTGCATAATACCGAGCGCCTTCTTGCCGGTAACGGCCGCGCCTCCACTGTCACCATGCCATCCACAGAGGTCCGTCACGATCGCATTCTTTACAATAATATCTCCCGGGTACTGGTCCGATCCCATGGATTCATTCTTAATTCTCAGCACGTGACCACATGTCCAGCCGGTCATTGCCCCTGATTTACAGACCGGCATACCGACAACCGCCTCGGCAACCCCGTCAATTTCGAGAGCCTTGCCGGCCTCACCACGAACACGATTGTTCTGAAAACGATTCCGCGCACCATCGGCGACCTTGATAATGGAGTAGTCCATACCTTGAGGACGAGGCTCACTTCGGGGGGCACGGGGGCCTTTGGGGGCATCCGGCACGGCGTTGAAAACCACCTTCTTGAACACGCCGAGCTGCTCGGTATCCGGTTTCGGCTCGTATTCCTGTTTCACCCGTTCCACATCCGTCCTTTGCGCGGTATCCGGCGGGATCGGTTTCAACTTTGTACCCGGTTTCAGGCTGTATATAGCTGTATCCTTGACGAACCATCCTCCCAACCCGATGCAGTGGCCGGCGGAGATGTTCACGATATCGCCGTCCTTATCGGTGCCATTGAACCCGAAAGAACATGCTTCATTGAACACTTTGTCGGGAATCACGTACGGATCTCCGCCGTAGATCGCTGCCGCGGGCGCTGCCGATCCCGGAGCCCCGGACCCCGTACCGCCGGACCCCGTGCCCACGTTGGTAATATCGGGCAGTGCCGTGAGGGCTACGTGGGGGCCGACGACGTATTCGATGTCGAACCCAGCCGACCGAACCGCTTCTACGACACCATCCGAACCGACTCCCGGAACGACCGCAACGACGGCGTTGCCCGAATCGTCGAGCCGCCCTCCGGCGAATGCGTGCGGAAATCGCCGCGCAGCGCTGGCCGAGAATTCTGCAACACGCTGACTGAGTTCAGCGCGACGCAAGTACTCCCGGGGTGAGATCCGTAAGTCACGGACCACCGCAGCAACCAAGTCCGCGGGCAATCCGAGATTCGCGGATTGCGCCGACACGACCACTGGCGGCGAACCGAGCAATGACAGCAGAACGACCGCGCCACAAACTAATGCACGGCTCCGCGACTCCCCCGTCATCAATACCGGACGCATAGGCATACCCGCATTGTTACGGGCACGATCCGAAATTCTTGCCATCCACATAACTACGGCGTGTCGCAGGCCAGCCGACCCCTGGCCCTAGAGAAATACGCCCGGCTGATGCACGGTCCGTCCGGCGACGGAATCGTTGACCTCACCTCGGGATCGCCACACAAGCTCTGCCACAATTGCCTTCAGCTGATGCGCTGCTTCAACGACATCGTCATCTCCCAGCAGCATGATTCTCTCCAACGCGAGGCTCTGCTCACGGCCGGCATCGGAAAGTAGCGCACCAAACTCTTCCTCAGAGTGGGGATCCGGGTTGTGGTCCTCGCCTCCGGTATGCGTGATAGAGCGTCCAGGCAGCTGGATTTCCTCGAAGGTGCAGGACACCGGATTCATGTTCGACGATCACCCGGTGTTCGAGAAACTCGTCGTCACAGTCGACGAGTTTCTGCGGTGCGCGCTGGATCCGATCCGGGGCACTCGTATCACGCGAAGGGCGTGTCCTCCGTTGGCGTGATTCGTTTCCGGTGCGCCGTCTCCAGTTGTGCCGCACGCTATGCGACTGTGGTGGATGAAACTGTCGAAACGGCTTGTGCCGGAGGAGATGTGGGCTGTGGCCGAGCCGTTGCTGCCGAAGTTCAGCCCGAGTCCGCAGACAGGCTTTTGGCAACCAGTCAGCTACCTTTCGTGATTGGAGGG
>NZ_BAAFGR010000365.1:0-2439 GCF_041154655.1 Nocardia sp. JMUB6875 | reverse complement strand
CGCCACCCACACCCGCCCCCGATCGATATAGGCGGCCAGCAACTGCTCGGAATCCTCGGCCAGCCGGAACGACCACGCGATCTCGGTGCGATCCCCGCTGAACTCCTCGATCCGCACCGGCTCCGGCGCCGCCGGCACCACGATCACCATCCAGCCCTCCGGATCCAGCACCGCGAACGCCCCCGCCGCCACCCAATACGGATTCTCCGGAATCACCTCGGCCACACCATGATCGGCCAGCCGCTTGCGCAACTCCTCGAACCCGGCGCGCAGATACAGCACCAGCGCATGCTCGGGATCCGCGGGCGGCGGAGGCGGCGCCCCGTCGGCGCGCACCAACTCCACCTGCGCGCGCGCATCCGGCAACCCGAACACGAACCCGCTGTAGCCGGCGTGATCCTCGAACGCGAAAAGCTGTGTCAGCCCCACGATCTCCCGATAGAACGCCGCACACTCCACCAGCCGATCGGTGCCGCGCGCGAACCGCGCCGCGGCCAACGACACACCCACCGCACCGGACTCCGACGCATTCACCGACATCTCCTCCTCACGACAGCGACACCCCGCATGCCAGCATGCGCGGCCCGCCACCGCCCGGGCGAGCTATTTTCCCGTGCCCGAACAGCTCCCGATCCTCTCCGACCCGAGGCGACCGGCCCGAACAGCAACGCGCGAGCCCGGATCCGGGCCCGCGCGTCGGGTTCACACTCTGCGGTGGTCGCTCACAAGGCGATGCCCAGCAGCGCGTCGACCGCGTCGGTGATCAGCCCCGGCGCGGCGGTGTCCGGACCGCCGTAGGTCAGCGCCTGCTGCGCCCACGCATCGATCGCGGCCAGCGCCTTGGGCGTGTCCAGATCATCGGCCAGATGGGTGCGCACCCGCGCCACCGTCTCGCTGGCGTCCGGACCCGAGGCCAGCGCCGCCGCCGCCCGCCAGCGCTCCAGCCGCGAAAGGGCTTCGGCGAGCACCGCATCCGACCATTCACGATCGGCCCGGTAGTGCCCGGCGAACAGGCCCAACCGGATCGCGCCCGGATCGGTGCCGGCGCGGCGCAGCGTGGACACGAACACCAGATTGCCGCGCGACTTGGACATCTTCTCGCCATCCAGGCCGATCAACCCGGCATGCACGTAGTGGCGGGCGAAACGCCGCCCCTTGACCAGCGCCTCGGCATGCGCGGCGGAATACTCGTGATGCGGGTAGATCAGATCGCTACCGCCACCCTGGATATCGAATTCGGTGCCGATCCGGTTGAGCGCGATCGCCGCACACTCGATATGCCAGCCCGGACGGCCCGCCCCGAACGGCGCCGGCCACGACGGCTCACCCGGACGCTCCGCGCGCCACAACAGGGCATCGATCGGATCCCGCTTCCCCGGCCGGGTCGGATCGCCGCCCCGCTCGGCGAACAGTCGCTCCATGGTCGCCCGGTCGTAACCCGACTCGTAGCCGAACTGTTCGGTCGCGTCGTGACGGAAGTAGATATCGGCGAATTCCGGATCGTCGACCACATACGCCGCCCCCGACGCCAGCAGCTTGTCGACCAGGTCCACGACCTCCTGCACCGACTCGATCGCGCCGATGTAATCGCGCGGCGGAATCACCCGCAACGCCGCCATGTCCTCACGGAACAGATTGATCTCGCGGGTGCCCAGCTCCCGCCAATCGATGCCGTCGCGCGCGGCGCGCTCGAACAGCGGATCGTCGACATCGGTGGTGTTCTGCACGTAGTGCACCTGATGGCCGCCATCGCGCAGCACCCGGTTGACCAGGTCGAAGGCCAGATAGGTGGCCGCATGCCCCAGATGGGTCGCGTCGTAGGGGGTGATGCCGCAGACGTACATCGTCGCCGCCGCACCCGGGGTCACCGGGCGCACCGCCGCATCGGCGGTGTCGTACAAGCGCAACGCCGGTCCGGATCCGGGAACGGTCGGGACAGCGATATCGGACCAGGACTGCATGAATCGAGGTTAACGCCGCGGGTGCGGGCGATCCCCGCCGCCCCCGCCCCGGTGTGCCGCGCGACACGCGAGACGACGGGCGGACCAGCACCCTAGTCGCGGGCACGCCGGTGTCAACGGTTGCAATCACAAAGACCCGATCGTCGCGCTCGGCCCGCGGTATCGGCAGGCCCCGCGGCGCGGGCGCGGAATCAGAACGCGGGCCAGGGAATCGGGCGCTGACTGGCCGGCATCGGCATCACCGGATTGTCCAGCAACGCCCGCCCGCGCGCCTCGAGCGCCTCGATCTCGGCGTCGGTGATCAACTCCGCGAGCCGCTCACCCAGCTCCCCGGGCAGCGCCTTCACCAAAACCGTGATGTCGGTGAGCAATTCGTCCGCGATCGGCTCACCGGCCCACCCCCACAACACCGTGCGCAGCTTCGGCTCGGCGTGCAGGCAGATCCCGTGATCCACCCCGTACACCCGCCCGTCCACCC
>NZ_BAAFGR010000364.1:0-2443 GCF_041154655.1 Nocardia sp. JMUB6875 | reverse complement strand
CACGGGTGCTCCCCACCCCGCCCCACACGTGCCTGGAATGCCCGCTATCTGCGGGTTTGCTGGCGGTTGTCGGGTGCTCTCCGCTGCGCGTCGCGCGTGTCGGGGGAACTGCGCGAAATCTTCCCCACCACCGTGATAGCTGGTGTGACCTGCGAAGTTCGCCAAGCGGGGACCGAGATCACCGACGCTTTCGATTGAAAGTGGGGGAAAGTGGGGTAATGTGGAGCCCGCACTACAGGAGGCCGAACAGTCGAGAGGGTGATCCGGCAGGAGGTGTCGAGGCGTGTTTCTCGGTACCTATACCCCTCGGTTGGACGACAAAGGGCGACTGACGTTGCCTGCGAAGTTTCGGGACGAGCTGGCGGGAGGGTTGATGGTCACGAAGGGACAAGACCACAGCCTTGCCGTGTATCCGAAGGACGAGTTCACCGCGCTCGCGCGGAGAGCCGCGGCCGCATCCCGATCCAATCCGCAGGCCCGCGCATTCGTCCGGGCCTTGGCGGCTTCCTCCGATGAGCAACGTCCGGACGCACAGGGCCGGATCATGCTGTCGGCCGAACACCGCCGCTACGCCAACCTTTCCAAGGATTGCGTGGTGATCGGCTCGGTCGACTTCCTCGAGATATGGGACAAGACGGCGTGGGATTCCTACCTCGCCGAGCACGAGGAGGATTACTCGCAGGCCAGAGACGAGTCGCTGGGCGGGATCTTCTAGCCCGCAGCGAGGCGAGTGCCCTGCGGCCTCTGCCCGACACCGACCCTGACGTACTTCCCCAACGCCAGGTGCGGTGCTTCGGTCAGAGACCACGGGGCATTCCCCTTGATTCGAAGGTCGTTCGTGTAAAGGCACAGCGCTGGCGACCCATCTGTGGCCGTGCGAAAGAACGTGAGGCAGGAAATCCGGGAGGTCCAGGTGCACCGAGGCAATGACGGCCCCCGCCATGTTCCGGTTCTCCTGCGCCGCGCGGACGAAATCCTCGGCCCCGCATTGCATTCCGAGGGCGCGGTCTACATGGACTGCACCCTGGGTCTGGGCGGCCACGCCGAGTACTTCCTGCAGACGTATCCGAACATCCGGCTTGTCGGCCTCGACCGCGACACCTCCGCGCTGAAGCTGGCGGGGGAGCGACTATCGCCCTTCCAGGACCGGATCACCCTGGTGCACACCAGGTATGACGGCATACCGCACGCACTCGAACAAGCCGGACTACCCGAGAAGTCCTCGGTCCACGCGATCCTCATGGACCTGGGTGTGTCCTCCATGCAGCTGGACGAGGCCGAGCGCGGCTTCGCCTACTCCATCGACGCGCCCCTGGACATGCGGATGGACTCCAGCACCGGCCCCACCGCCGCCGACGTGCTCAACACCTACAGCCACGGCGAGCTGGCCCGGGTCCTGAAAACCTATGGCGAGGAACGATTCGCGGGCAAGATCGCCTCCGAGATCGTGCGCCGCCGCCAGCGCACCCCCTTCACCAGCAGCGCGCAACTGGTGGAGGTGCTCTACGACACCATCCCGGCCGCGGCCCGGCGCACCGGCGGGCATCCCGCCAAGCGCACCTTCCAGGCGCTGCGCGTCGAGGTGAACCGCGAACTGGAATCCCTCGAGGCCGCCCTGCCCGCCGCGCTGGACGCGCTGGCCCCGGGCGGGCGGATCGTGGTGATGAGCTATCAGTCCCTCGAGGACCGGGTGGTGAAGGCGGAGCTGGCCAAGCGGTCGGCCTCGCGCACGCCCCTGGACCTGCCGGTCGAATTGCCCGGCATGGGACCGGAATTCAAGATCCTGACCCGGGGCGCGGAGAAGGCGACCGAGCAGGAGATCGAGGAGAACCCGCGGGCCGCCCCGGTGCGCATGCGGGCGGCGGAACGGATTGCAGGGGAGGCGCAAACGTGAAGTTCCGGGTGCAGGATCGGTCCGGCGGGTCCCGCGGGGGCGGGGCCGCCCTATGACGATCCAGAAGCAGGCGACGGGCCGGGGGGCTCGTCGGGTGCAGGCCGCCGAACGCGTGAAATCGGGTGCGGCGCAGCGCGCCTACGCCCGCCGCCGCAATCGTGAGGGCGGCGGGGCCGAGGTCCCGGGCGCGCGCCGCGGCCGGCGCAGCGACGCCATCCCGCGCGGCCGGATGTCCTTCGTGGCCACCATCATCGCCCTGCTGGGCTGTGGTCTGGCCCTGACCCTGCTGCTCACCACCCGCGCCACCGAGGACTCCTATCAGCTCGGCGATCAGCGCCGCGCCAATCAGAAGCTCTCCGATGAGCGCGACGCCCTGCAGCGCGAGGTCGCGGCCGCCGATTCGGCCCCCGAATTGGCCCAGCGCGCCGCCGAACTCGGCATGATCCCGGCCAAGGATCCGGCCCGCCTGCTGATCGGTCCGGACGGCCAGGTCATCGTGGTGGGCAATCCGCAACCGGCCCAGGGCAGCCCGGCCCCGCCGCTCAACAC
>NZ_BAAFGR010000363.1:0-2485 GCF_041154655.1 Nocardia sp. JMUB6875 | reverse complement strand
GGTTCGGGGCCGCCCCGCCGCGCAGGCCGATCAGGAAGCCGTCCTTGAAGCAGATGTGCGGAACCACGGTGTCCGGCTGCGGCTCACAGGTCCAGCCGTCGACCTGGACGGCGTCGCCGGAGCGGGTGGCGTTCACGTAATGGCTGGCCACGGTGATGGCCTCGGTGCAGCCGGGAATGCCCGCCTGATTGGCGTAGGCGATCACGTTCGCGTTCTGGCCGTTGGCTCCGGTGATCGGCCCGCAATCGACATCGGAGGGTTGCACGGTGGTCGGCACCGGCGGGCGGGTCGGGTTGGGCGGCAGCGGTTTCGGGCTCGGCGGCGGGGTCGTCGCGGTGGCCGGTGCGGTGGTGCTGCTCGCCGCGACCGTGGTCGAGGTGGTGTTCTTCGCGGAGTCCTTGGAGTGGCCGCAGGCGGTGAGCCCGACCACCAGGGCCGGGGCCGCCGCGAGCATGGCGAGAGAGGCGAATCGCATGACTCAGTCTCGCAGGCAATCGGTCAGCAAATGTGTTGACCCGCTGAGGCTGTCGTCGGCTGGGCCGAGGTTGTCGGGAAAGATCAGCCCGGCAGCGGGCCGACCCGCACCGCCGTCGTGGTCACCCCGCCCACCACGAACCACAGTCGCAGCGTGGGATGCCCGGTCCGGTCGCCCGGCTCGTAGCGGCTGCGCACGCTGATGTGCTGGCGCGCCAGCACCGGCGCGATGTACTCGATGACCGCGCGATGCGGCCCGGCCACCAGCTTCGGGTAGTCGATCAGATACTGCTCCAGCGCCTGCCAGTAGGCCGCGTTGTTGACGTGGTTGTACTGGTCGATATCGGTGGCGCGCACCGGGAACGGCAGATCCACATCCGATTCCGGCGGGGTGGGATCGGTGAGCCAGGGCCGCCAGCGCAGCCGGTGCTCATCGGTGGTGCGGGCGAGTTCGGCCAGGCCCTCGTCGCTGATGCGGGTCGGCATATTGGTGAACTCGTTGATATTGATCCAGAACCCCTCGGTCTCGATCAGACCGCCGCCCTCGCTGGTGACCCGCACCCGCATGTTCGTCCAGCGCGTGGACATGGCCGAACACCAGCGCCGCAACTCCACCCGGTCGGGCCAGTGGATGGGCCGCACCACGTCCACCACGGTGCGCCGCACGATCCAGGCCGGATCGGTCCGGTGGAAGAACCCGGATTGCATTTCCTCCCAGGCGATGTCCTGGAGGTAGCGGGCCACGGAATCGAATCGCAGCCGGTGATAGGGATCCACATCGCCGGCCCGGACCGGCCACGCGGAAGCGAAGCCCATGCCCTCCTCGGGAAGCGGGGCGAGTGGCTCATCGAGTGACACTGGTGCTCCTCGCGCCGCACACCGGGTTGGCTTGGACCCAGCGTGCCGCATGTCTATCCATAAGCACCGGGTGAGGTGCTTGCTGACCGAAGTCTGTGACATGACTCTACGGGGCGCGCGGGACGCACTCGCGTCGAGTCACCTGTACTTCTGTTATGGGAACGACAGTGTTTCTCTGAATGGCAGGTCGATCCGGCCCGCGGGGGAGCGACCGCGCACCCTCGGGGGTAATGACACTGCGCCCCACGGGCCGTAGCCTTTGCTGTTGTACATCCAGCAGCAGGGAGGACTACGCGGGTGGCCGCAGGGTCGAGGGCCGGATCGCGGTTCGGGCAGTACGAGTTGCGGCGGCTGCTCGGGGTGGGCGGCATGGGCGAGGTCTACGAGGCCTACGACACGGTCCGCGATCGGGTGGTCGCCGTGAAGCTGCTCGACGTCGAGCTGGCCCGGCAGCCCAGCTACGTCGAACGCTTTCGCCGGGAATCCCGCACGGCCGCCAAACTGCAGGAACCGCACGTCATTCCGGTGCACGACTGGGGCGAGGTGGACGGTGTCCTGTACATCGACATGCGCCTGGTCAAGGGTCGCGACCTCAAGGCCTACCTGCGCGAGGAGGGGCCGCTGACGGCCGAGCAGGCCGTCACGGTGGTGGAGCAGATCGCCTCCGCGCTCGACGCCGCCCACGAGAGCGGTCTGGTGCACCGCGACATCAAGCCCGCCAATATCCTGCTCACCGGCGACCTGTTCGCCTACCTCGTCGATTTCGGCATCGCGCACACCGAATCCGACGCTCAGCTCACTCAAACCGGCAGTGCCATCGGCTCTTTCGCCTACATGGCGCCCGAACGGTTCGAGCACAGCGCCTCGGTGTCGCCGAGCGCGGATATCTACGCGCTGGCGTGCGTGCTCTACGAATCCCTCACCGGGCTGCCGCCGTTCCTGGTCGAGGGCAATCTGGCCACCATTCGCGCCCACATGCTGACCCCGCCGCCGCGGCCCAGCGTTCGGACGGGCGTGCCGGTCGGTTTCGACCAGGTGGTGGCGATCGGCATGGCCAAGGAACCGAGCCGCCGGTACGCCAGTGCCGGTCAGCTCGCCCGCGCCGCCCGGGCGGCACTGCAACGAGCCGCGCAGGAACCCGCCCGCACCATCC
>NZ_BAAFGR010000362.1:0-2493 GCF_041154655.1 Nocardia sp. JMUB6875 | reverse complement strand
GCGGGCTCGGCGGCCGGGGCCTGCGGGGCCGCGGGTGCCGGAACCGCCGGGGCGGGCTGCTCTTTCGCGGCCGGAGCCGGAGCGGGCGCCGGGGCGGCGGCCGTCACGGCCGGGACGGTGCCGTCGCCGACCGCGGCCCGCTGCTCGAAGTACTCCTCCGAGCTCTGCTGCTTGGCGACGCGGGCGGGCGCGGGCTCGTACTCGGCGACGCGCTCCTCACGCGGCGCGGGAGCGGGCGCCGGGGCCTCCTCCACCGCGATGTCGTTCTGGTCCGGCAGGATCGTCGCCAGGCCGCGCAGGGCCCGGCCGAAATCCGGATCGATCAGGTCCGAGGCCGGATCGTCGAGCGGCACCACCGAGCCGCCGTGCGCGTCCGGCTGGTAGCGCCAGTGCGCGGCGATCACGGAACGGCCCGCCTGCCACTGCAATTGGGCCACCCAGTAGCCCTTCTCGTCCTTCCAGGCGTCCCATTCGGCGACCTCGATATTGTGGCCGCGCTCGGCGAAGGCGGCCGACACGATCTCGATCAGGGTCTCCACGGCCGGACCGTCATTGCGGACCGGGTGCGCCTTCTGCGCCAGCTCGGCGGCCCGGGCGCGTTCCAGCAGAACGGGATACGCGAAACGCTCGACCCGCGACAGCGGCATGCCCGACTCTTCGGTGACCTGCTCCACCGAAGCACCCGCGCGGATACGGGCCTGGATATCGCGAGGACGCATCGTGGCTTCCGTTTCGATCTCGATTTGGCCGAATCGGGCAAGATCTCCGCGGGCAGCGGCGCGCAGTTTGTCATCGGCGGCGAGCCGGTACTTCTGGCCGCTCTCGGTATCGATGCACACGATGTGCGTGGAATCGGGCGTCAATCCGATCACTCGAAGTTCACGCACCGTTACCTCCTGTTCGCTGCGCAACTCACAGCTATAGCTAGGCTCGCGACACCGCCCACGTTCTGGAACAGTAGTGCACTTCTGTGAATCATGGGGCAAGACACGCGGCGTGGAAATCTGTTCCCAGACTTCCACGCCGCATTAGTGTGAGCGATTCGCCTCTGCGGCGAAACCGATTTCACGCTCTCGCGAAGATCGTGAGAAAACCGTGAACCGGAGCTGTTTTTACTGCTCAGCCGAGCTTTTCGACGACCCAGTCGATGCTGCGGGTCAGCTGCGAGACATCCTCGGGATCGATGGCCGGGAACATGCCGATGCGCAGCTGGTTACGACCCAGCTTCCGGTACGGCTCGGTGTCAACGATTCCGTTGGCGCGCAGCACCTTCGCCACCTGCGCGGCGTCCACGTTGTCGGCGAAGTCGATGGTGCCGACCACCTGCGAGCGCAGCGCCGGGTTCTGCACGAACGGCGTGGCGAATGCGCTGGTCTCGGCCCACGAGTACAGGCGCGAGGAGGAATCGGCGGTGCGCTTCACGGCCCAGTCCAGACCGCCATTGCCGTTCAGCCATTCGATCTGGTTGGCGAACAGCAACAGGGTGGCAAGCGCCGGGGTGTTGTAGGTCTGGTCCTTGGTGGAGTTGTCGATCGCGATCGGCAGCGAGAGGAATTCGGGGGTCCAGCGGCCCGAGTTCTTGATCTCCTCCACGCGCTCCAGCGCCTTCGGGCTCATCAGCGCGATCCACAGGCCGCCGTCGGCGGCGAAGCACTTCTGCGGGGCGAAGTAGTACACGTCGGTGTCGGCGATGTTCACCGGCAGGCCGCCCGCGCCGGAGGTGGCGTCGATGGCGATCAGGGCGTGGTCCGAGTTCGCCGGGCGCGACACCGGAATGGCGACACCGGTGGAGGTCTCGTTGTGGGCCCAGCCGATCAGGTCGACCGACGGGTCGGAGGTCGGCTCGGGCGCGTCGCCCGGCTCCGACTTCACCACGATCGGGTCACCGATGAACGGGTTGCCCTTGGCGACCGAGGCGAACTTCGAGGAGAACTCGCCATTGCTCAGGTGCAGCGACTTCTCGCGGATCAGGCCGAAGGCGGCGGCGTCCCAGAACGCGGTGGTGCCGCCGTTGCCCAGCACGACCTCGTAACCGTCGGGCAGGGAGAACAATTCGCGCAGACCGGAGCGCACCCGCGCCACCACGTCCTTGACCGGCTTCTGCCGGTGCGAGGTACCGAACACCGAAGCGCCGGTATCCACCAGGGACTGCAGCTGCTCGGGGCGGACCTTGGAAGGGCCGCAACCGAACCGTCCGTCGGCGGGCTTGAGATCGTCGGGGATGGTCGGGAACGCAGAGGTCATGGCGACAAGGGTAAAGGTGCCCTCACCCGCGTTCACCAGCGGGTAGGACCCGCAAAACAATTCCTGTCACCCGATTCGACAAACCCCGCGTATTGCTGTGTCGGCGACCACACAAGCACTACGGTTTACCGCCATGGACATGGCCGCACACGAGCGACCGAGCACCACCTCCGACCACCCGTCGGCTCCGGGCCCCAGCGCGTCCCCCAATCCCGGCCGCCCACACCGCGGTCCGGACGCCCCGCGCTC
>NZ_BAAFGR010000361.1:0-2493 GCF_041154655.1 Nocardia sp. JMUB6875 | reverse complement strand
GCGTGGGGTTGGTGGTGGTGCCGGGGGTCGTCGTGCCCGGGCTGGTGGTTCCCGTCTGGGCGGCGTCGGTGAGGACGATTTCCGCGGATGCGGCCGGCGCGATGGTCAGCACAGCCGCAACGGCTAGCAAAGTGGTTACGGCACAACGGTTCACGTGCAGAGTCCTTCGGATCGAGCATGGGTCGGGGGCCCCGACTCCCCCGGTGTCGAGAGCAGTCTACGAAGAACGTGTGGCGTGCGCCGCAAAATCAGAGACAGTGCCGTTTCAATCACAATTCCGCGGCGTCGAATTCAGGACGCCGGGCGTGCCACCGCCCGCACGGGCGCCCCGTCGGCCCCGGGCAGATTGAGCGGGAACAGCGTCACCTCGAACCGCTGACCAGCGGCTTGCAGGTCGAGCACGCGCGCGAGACCGGTCAGGTTCTCGGCGATGACCGCGTGCGCGCCGCACAGGATCCGGTGCACCGGAATCTCCTCGGCCGGAGTCGGATCGACCGACAGCGCGTCGATGCCGACGGTCCGCACACCCTCGGCAATCAGGTACTCGGCCGCCTCGACGGTCAGATACGGATGATTCAGATACGCGTGGGTGCCCCAATGTTCGGACCAGCCCGTCGCGACCAGCACGATCTGCCCCGCGGCGACGCGGCCCTCGAACAATTCACGACCGATCGCGCCGCCCGCCCCCACGGCCCGCGCATCGATCGCCACGCCCGGGCCGGTGAAGCGTTCCAGTGGCAATTCGTCGAGGGTGGGCAGCGAGTCGTCGATGTGGCGCGGCGCGTCCACGTGCGTCCCCGTCTGCGAGCCGAGATCCAGGTGCAGCACGTTGACGCCGTCGGCGGCCACGGTCAGCGCGGGCCGGATGGTGACCTCCGGATCGCCGGGATACACCGGCATACCGGACCGGATGGGGACCGAGAGATCGATGATGCCCACTTTTCGCCTGCCTCCCTGAGATTTTCGCGAGATGATGGCAACCAGCAAGATCGAATGACGCCGCGCCGACGAAGATTCGAGAAATCACTATGGCTGCCATACATATTGCCGTGTTGAACCGCAGTACCGTACTGACCGACGCCCAAGTTTCCGCTGTCGTTCCGGCGCTGCAGACGCAGGTGCACCGGGACTGGGCGCCCGCCTGGGGCAGTGACGCCGATCTGACCTTCGTGCCCAGCGGTCAGCAGCCCGAGCCGGGCGCCTGGTGGTTGGTCGTCTCCGATGATTCCGACCAGGCCGGGGCGCTCGGCTATCACGATCTCACCGACGAGGGGCTGCCGCTGGGAAAGGTGTTCGCGCGCAGCGACATCAAGGCCGGACTGCAGTGGAGCGTCACCGCGAGCCACGAGCTGCTCGAGATGCTCGGCGATCCCGATATCAACCTGGCCGCCTACGTGTTCCGGACCGCGTCCACCGGCCGCCTCTACGCCTACGAGGTAGCGGACGCCTGCGAGGCGGACCAGTACGGGTACGAGATCGACGGAGTCCTGGTGTCGGACTTCGTGTTTCCGGCCTGGTTCGAGAACTTCCGCAAGCCCGGCAGCACCCAGTTCGATTACGGCAAGCACATCACCGCGCCGTTCCAGCTGCTGCCCGGCGGCTACATCGGCGTTTATGACATCCGCGGCGGCAGCGGCTGGCATCAGCTGACCGCGGAGACCACCCCGGCGCACTACGCCATGCGCGCCCGGGTCGGCAGCCGCCGCGAGCGCCGCCGCACACCCCGCGACCAGTGGTTGCTCAGCACGGCGCCCGCTCGATGATTGCGGTGATCTCCGCCACGTTCCGGATGCCAATGGGTTGCCGACCCCTGGTCGGCGACCCGCGCATCGTTTAGGCTCGCCGGGAACAACCGAATACCCGGCCGCTATGAGTCGTGGCGGGAGAAGCCCCCGAGCGGGGCGCCGAAGGAGCAACCTCCCCGGAATCTCTCAGGTACAGATACCGTTTCGACCAGGCCACTCTGGAAAGCAGGCGCATCCGCGCCTCGCCTACGGTGCAAGCCGCGTTTCGTCAATCCGCGCGGTGAAGCTCTCAGGTACCCATGACAGAGGGGGAGATCCGATAGCCGAGCGTATGCCCGGCCGTTCAGAGGACCTCCCATGCCTGTCGACACCGGCGCCCTGCCCCGCCTCCACTCTTCCGAGTCACCCCGGTCGAACTCCGGCGCACCCCGGTCGCCGCGCCCGCTGACCGCACCGCGCACCCCGATTCCGGGCGCGGCCACCCTCGCGGCCGCCGCCCTGGGCAGGCGAACGGCCCTGGCCGAGGTCCTCACCTACGCCCACGCCTTCGCAACGGCCTACTGCCGCGCCGCCCTCGGCTCCGACCCGATGGCCCACCACCTCCCCGCCCGGATCAGCACGGCGATCGCCACCGGCTGGCCGACCGCCCGCGCGGCCCGCCGCGAATTCCTCGAATTCGGCTACACCACCGCCCGCCGGACCGTCCAGGTCTGCCGCTACGGCCTACCCCACCGCCGCCTCCTCGGCC
>NZ_BAAFGR010000360.1:0-2494 GCF_041154655.1 Nocardia sp. JMUB6875 | reverse complement strand
CGGGCGGCGGGGTGGGGATGACGCCGGGCAGGCCGCGGAACACGCCGTCGGGCAGCGGGATGGAGATACCGGGGAGCGGCTGCCACACGTCGGCGTTCGCGGGGGCGGTCATCAGCAGGGGTGCGACGAGGGCGGCGCTCACCGTTGCGGTCAGCAGTGCGGCGCGGTGCTTCATGGATCCTCCAGTGCAGACGGCTCGAAATTGGTTCGGGACACTCCGAGTATCTGTAGCTGAGAGGTAGCTGTTAGTGAGATTTGACCGGGATCACAATCGCCGCATCGGCCGGGGAGGGGCTCGAGGGCTTCGAAAGCGAGGTCTGAATTTCCTCCCCGTTTCACCATACAGCGCGGGGGAGGGCTTGCCGCAAGGCCCGGTACGCGGGCTATAACTGCTGGTCGAAGGTCGGATGGGAGGAGATTTCGATGCGGGTGCTGCTGTCGACGATCGGGTCGCGGGGTGAGGTTCAGCCGATGCTGGCGCTGGGGCTGGAATTGACGCGGCTGGGGGCCCGGGTGCGGTTGTGCGCGCCGCCGGACTTCCAGGAGCTGGTGGCGCGATACGGGCTGGAGTTCGCGCCGGTCGGTCCGGAGGTGAGCCGGGCCGGGGCGCGCACGACGCCGCCCACGCCGGAGGAACGGCGCGCCATGATCGCGGGCACGGTGGGCGATCAGTTCGACGCCGTCGGCGCGGCGGCCGCCGATTGCGATGTGCTGGTCGGTTGCGGGGCCTTGCAGATCGCCGCGCACTCGATAGCCGAACTGCGCGGAATCCCCTACGTCTACGTCGCCTACGCCGCCAACACGCTTCCCTCCGAGCAGCTTCCGCCGCCCCCGCTGGGCCCCGGCGTCGACGCCACCGCCGACAACGCCACCCAGTGGAAGCAGGATGCCCAACGCTGGAACAGCCTCTGGTCGGAGCCCCTCGGCAACCACCGTGCCGCCCACGGCCTCCCGCCGGTCGCCGACGTCCGCGACTACATCTTCACCGCGCACCCGTGGCTCGCCGCCGATCCCGTCCTCGGCCCCTGGCCCACGCCATCGGATCTCGACGTCTGGCAGCCGGGCGCGTGGATGCTGCGCGATCGGACGCCGCTCGATGCCGAGATCGAAGAGTTCCTCGCCGCGGGTGAGCCGCCGGTGTACTTCGGATTCGGCAGCATGCACATGGCGGCGGAGACCAGCCGCGCCGCCATCGACGCCGCGCGGGCGCTGGGGCGGCGGGCCATTGTGCTGCGGGGTTGGTCGGAACTCGGGTTTATCGACCAGGCGTCCGATTGCCTGGCGATCGGGGAGGTCGACCACGCGGCCCTGTTCCGGCGCATCGCGGCCGTCGTGCACCACGGGGGCGCGGGCACGACCACCGCGGTCACCCGCGCGGGCGTGCCGCAGGTGGTGGTTCCACAGCGATTCGACCAGTACTACTGGGCCGACCGGGTGCGGACGCTGGGCATCGGATTCGCCCACGCCCCAGGCGAAGTCACCCGCGAGTCGCTGCTGTCGGCACTCGGCCACGCCCTCACGCCCGAGACCGCCGCCCGCGCCCGCGATCTGGGTCCCGCCATTCGCACGGACGGCGCGACCCGTGCCGCCGAACGAATTCTCGCCCTCGGAGAATCCTGACCGGCCTCGCGCCGCTGAATCCTGCCCCGGGTCGTGGCGAATCTGGGCGGCCGGTCAATCCAGGGCGGGTTGGGGTTCGGGGAGGGGAGCGGCCTGGGCGCGGGAAAGGCGCACGGCGGCAACGCACATGACAACGACCGAGGCCGCGACGAAGGCGGTGCCGACCGGGCCGCTGCGCAGGCGCTCATCCAGGACGGTCATGCCGAGGAAGGCCGCGCCCAGCGGCTCGGCGACGGTGAACGCGGGCAGGGACGCCGACAGCGGACCCACCTGATATCCGCGCTGTTGCACATACAGGCCGAGGATGCCGCAGGCGACCAGCACATACAGCTCCCAGCCGGTGAGCGCGGTCCCGATGCTCTCGCCGAACTGCTGGGTGACATTCTCGGTGAGCGCCGCGGAGATACCGAACAGCAGACCCGCGACCGAACCCAGCAGCAGTGCCTGCAGCGTCGGCACTTTCACCGTGGTGGCCACCACGATCCCGGCCACGATCACCCCCGCCAGCAACCCCAGCGGCAGCACCCACCGGTGCCACGGCGCCTCCGCCACCCCCTCGGTCGGCTCACCCACCACCAGGAAGCACGCCAGCGCGATCGACAGGGCCGCCGCGTGCGCCCACATCACCCGAGTCACCCGCCGCCCGCTGTAATGCGCCGCCAACGGCAGCGCGAACACCAGCGCCGTCACCAGAATCGGCTGCACCACCAGCACCGACCCCAAGGCCAGCGCCGCCACCTGAAACCCGAACCCGCCCGCATCCCCGATCAACCCGGCCACCCACCGCGGATTCCGAATCAACTTGGCCAGCAACGCATCCCCGGCCGGCACAGCCGCCGCCGCCCGCTGCTGCGCCACCGCCGACACGGCGAAC
>NZ_BAAFGR010000359.1:0-2524 GCF_041154655.1 Nocardia sp. JMUB6875 | reverse complement strand
GTGCGGATCCGGTCACCATGCTCCTGCTCAACTACGGCAGGATCGGTCAGTGGTGGCCGGTTCTCACCGGTCGGGTGCTCACGTGGGGTCGAAAGCCCTGGCTCGCCTCGACCTTCCGAGACCGTTTCCTACCCGCCTGATCATGCACCTGACTGCGTGCACGCGGTCAGAGCGAGGCCGGTTCAGATCACCGCGCAATCGTTGGTGGCCGGGGCCTGGTTGAACCTCTCATCGACGAAAGGCGCTGCGGCCGCCATGAATTGCAGGCCGGTGGCCTTGTGATCGATGGTCAGTTCGCGGAACTGCACGGGCACTCCCTTGCCGCAGTAGCCGCGTGCGAGGTCGCGTTCGTCGCCGGCGGCCATGACGCCGTCACCGTAGCCATCGGAGTTGCCGATCATGACGAACATCGGGGCTTTCGGGTCGGCGGGTGCGCTCATTCGCGTGTCGGTCAGCATGTGCGCGAGTTCCGGGACCCGCATGTACTGCTGGTATTGCGGAAGGAGTAGATCCTGGATGGACAGGGTGTAATCGACGGTTTCCAGGCAGCGGTTCTGCACATCGTGCATCACCCGCTTGCCGAAATCGGAAAGGTAGGGATCCAGGTCGATGCCGTAGCCGCGGGACACGCCGCCCAGGATCAGGGGGATCACCCTGGACCAGTCCTTGGTTCCGTTCATGTAGTCGATCGCGTGCTGGTAGTCGACCGGGAGGCCGCCCTCGGCGACGCCGATGATATTCAGTTCCGGCGCATAGCCGTTCGCCGCGGCCTCGGTGGCGAACTCGGTCGCGATCGACCCGCCGGAGTAGCCGATCATGACGACCGGTGTCTGCGCGGGGTCGGCGGCGAGTTGGCGCTGGGCGGCACGAATGCCGTCGAGCGTGGCGTGTCCGGCTTGCCGGCCGGCGCCGAAGGCGAGGTCGGTGGTTTCGTAGTCGGGGACCACGACGGTGTATCCGGCGCTCAGATAGTGGCTGATGACACCGAGGTCGACGTAGCGGCCGTATTCGTTGATGTTGCCGCCGCCCCGCAAGGAGTAGGACGGATTGCATTGTGAGCCGAGCGCGTCGTAGAAGTTCTGGAAGGAAACGATTTTCGGGTTTCCGCCGGGGTTGGCGGGCTGTATGACGGTCGTGGCGGCGAGGCTCGGCTGCCCTGTCTGACCGGTGGTCCGGTAGAGCAGTTGGATGCCGTTGACCGGGAGCGGGAGCGCGGGAGTCGCCGCCGCCAGCGGGACTGTGCGAGTGCGCAGTACCGTCCCCGGTTCGGCGTCGGCCGAGTCGTCGTCGTAGGTATAGAAGGGATCGCTGCTCGGCGGCAGCGGGTCCTGGGCGAGTGCCGGCGCCGCAGCGGCCAGCAGACCGGCGAATGCGCAACAGGTCGCCACCATCCGCAGACCACGCAGCATGTTTGCCGCCGAGGACTTCCCGATCCGGGTAGACGAGTGAGGTCGCCGTGTCATGGTCAGCAAACGTACAGCAATAGTCATGGATGGTCTCGCAACGATCTCGGCGGGTTCGAATCGTCCGATGTGTCAGTGCAGTTGTTCGGCCACCTCGTTGCGGTAGACCTCGAGGAAGCTCTTGTCGGAAGGCAGCAGCCGCTCCGGTCCGAGGAAGAATTTCCCGGCGGTTTCATCGTGCATGGTGATGTGCAGCAGCCCGATTCGGTACCAGGCTAGGTAGTCCAACAATCAACAAATTCATTCTTGGGGCGGAGATGTTTCCACCTGACCCGGCGCGCCATGGCCTGACCCCAAACCACCTGTGCCGCAGGTGAATCCGGCAATCGCACCGGATTTGCAGGCCGGTGCGCCCACGACGGGCGTCGCCGTTCCATCGATGCGAACCGGGTCCGCTACCGCTAGGGCCGCCCCTGCCGTCACGGCCACCGCGGTCCCGACGACAAGCGCTACGACCGCGGAGTCGGTTCTCGCCCTGGCCGTTCGCTCGAGCATCCGAGTCGCGGCGCGCACGATCATCCTCGAATGCGGCCCACCGGGCGGTACCCACCCCGACCCGCCGAGGGCCTGCGCGCTGATGACGAAGGCCGACGGCAACATCCGCGCTCTCGTCGACAAACCCGACCCACCGACATGCCCACAGGACTGGGTACCGGTTTCGGTGGCGATCGATGGCACCTGGCGCGGCCACACAGTCCACGATGGGGGAACATTCTCCAATATGTGCGTATTGGGTGCGGTCACCGCAACGGTGTTCGACTTCTGACGCAAATATCCGACTACCGGCCACGAATTTGAGTGCGCGGAGTTTTTCGACCGGGTTGTGGCTAATTCGCTGAACCTGCATGGAGACAGAATGCTGTTACGTGCATAACAATAATGCGGTTCCGTTCAATGAGCCTGTCAGCGATTTCCGACAGGCTCGGAGAATTACTGAGTGTTGCGTTCTGTCCGTCCGGCTGCCGACACGCTCGAGGGGTGCGGGTTGAAATAACGCTGCTCGGTTGCAGGTCAACGTATGGTGCAGCGGACAGGCTGCTGGCAAACAGTCAGCTACCTAT
>NZ_BAAFGR010000358.1:0-2531 GCF_041154655.1 Nocardia sp. JMUB6875 | reverse complement strand
CCCCGGCCAGAAACACATCCCACTCCGCCCCCGAAACCCCCACAATCGGCTGGCCAGCGGGATCATTCGCCGAGTCGCGCAGATACTTGCTGTCACGGATCAATACAGTGTCCGCGGCAAACAGCACCTCGACACAGTTGCCCCCACCGCCGTCTCCGCTGTAGCTGCTCTTCCGCCATTCATACTCACGCCTCATAACCACACCCAGCATAAGCGAGTGCGTTTCAAACTCAACGGCCCTGCGCACGGAGGATGGTGGCCGTTTCTTCCGGAGTCAGAGCCACAGCCTCGAGCCGGTCGAAGGCTGCCGTGAACCGCTGGATTCCGTCCGCTTCGACGTAGATGACGCCCGCCGGCGTCTCGACGCAGGCCAGCGTCGGATAGGGGTCCGGCAGGTTGAAGACCTTGAATGATCCGTCGGGCGCGGCGTGCGCGCCGATCGCCTCGGGCAACAGTCGCACCGCGATATTGGACCGCTCCGCCATGCTCGCCAGATGCTCGAGTTGTTCAGCGTGGACGTCGGCACCACCGATCGGTCGGCGCAGGATGGACTCGTCCAGGACGACCGTCAGCCGCACCGGCCGCGACCGCGTCAGTACCTGTTGACGAATCATCCGCACTTCGAGCCAGCGATCGACTTGCGCGTCATCCGCGTCCGGATCGACAGCGCGAATCACCGCTTCGGCGTAGGCAGGAGTCTGCAACAGACCCGGCACCACGATCGTGTTGAACGATTTGATCTCCGCCGCCCGAGCCTCGAGCCAGGCGTAGTCGATGATCGAAGGATCGATGTCCTGGGCATAGCCCTCCCACCAACCCTTCTGCCACACTTCGAGACTCAGCTTCCGAAGCGCCTCGCGCACATGCTCATCGGCGACGCCGTAGAGGTTCAGCAGCTCCCGTACATCGTCCTCGCGAGGCGGATACAGCCCGGCCTCGAACCGACTGACGGTGGAAGAGTCGCGTTTGAGGTAAGCGGCAGCATCCTTCAGCGTCATGCCGGATTCGTCCCGATACCGACGCAGCAGCTGACCCAGCCACTGCGCCCGCAGCGTCGGCCCCGGCTTGCCCGCCATCGCGAAACCTCCATGATCACTGCCGTTCTCGCACGAAGTCTACATTGCGGATCGCTTGCAAATTTGCACAACTCGAGCAAAACTGAGCTCTCAGCCGTTTGGCACTAATCCTCATTCCGGAGTGGTCACCATGACGCTACTGCCGTCGAAGGACCTGATTCTCGAAGCGTGTACGGGGGTTATTCATGAGCCCCACCCGATCCTGTTGGCTGCCTACGAGTTAGCGAGCCTGCACGAGGCGCGAGCCAGCGCGGCGTCCGGCGGACTCGGCGAAATCGATGGTTGCCGCGCACGTTTGGTGCACGAGATCGACCGATGGATGGCCGGCGCGACACCAAACCCCGCCGCCGCAGCCTTCCTGCACACTGAAACGATCGGCACGGTCGTCGACCGCCTCGCCGAACTCTCCGTAGCCGCCCACGCCGCCCTCCGCCCGGAGGTCACCGACCTCGAACTCCACGAAGCCTGGCACCGCCTGGCAGAACTCACAATCGGCTACACCGACCTCGCCTTCGAGGTCTCCACCGGCCGCCGCCGACTCCCGGAACGGAGCAACCGATGACCACCACCCTGCTCCCCTTCCTCACCGGCGCAACCACCGCCACCCTCTGCCTCTGGCTCCTGCACTGGCTCGCCACCCCGAAATCAACTGCCAAACCCGGCTTCTCACAAGACCAGCGGACCGTCGCCAGCATCATCACCCGCATCGAACATGAGCGCCTCTCGACGAATCACCCAGCGGCAATCTCATACCAGCCCTTCGTCAACCGACGAGGGCCAGATTCCACGGCGCGAGTTGCGGTAGAGCATGACCACGCTCGAAGTGGGCCTATTCCTACCCACTTCCACTAACCGGGCACTGTGCGCACTCACCTTCCGAGCCCGCGACCGGCTCAGAACCCCAGGGTCGCGTCTACTCAGGGACGCCCCACCGACTCCAGATCAGTTCGGCCGGTTGATCTTCGGACGACCCACGTCGGCCGGACCGGGTCAGCTCGGGATGCTGCAGCTGAGGATGCCCACCCATGCAGGCCCGGCGTATCCCTGGATCCACGGCGCTCCGGCCACCATCACCGCCGCAGCCGCTTTGGGCCGCCAGCTAACCGCGCTTCATACTGACGCAGTCGCGGCAAGATTTACTGCCGGACGATGGGCTCTTGCTCGAGTCCCGGCCCGCCGCGCCTTCGAGGAATACCTTGGCGCAGTCTGGCAAACCCTCCACCTCATGCCTGTACCGGACGTCTTCTACGATGACGACCCGCCGGGACAAGGAACAACGTAGCCCGCGAGCTGGAGAGCAAATCCGCACATGGCATCCAGGCCGTGGCCGGTTCGAAGCGCGCGCTATGCGGCATGAGCGCTCACTCTCCTCGGCTATGGCCAGGCCGCCTTGCGCATCCGACAGATTGCGAGTGCATCGCGGCCTCACGTTGATTCGGTCCCGAAGCGGGCGAG
>NZ_BAAFGR010000357.1:0-2548 GCF_041154655.1 Nocardia sp. JMUB6875 | reverse complement strand
TCACCCCGCTCGACACCCCCGCCCTCCGAGTCACCCCCGGCGCGAACTTCCGAATCACCGCCGCCCTGGGCCCGCTCGCGATCCACGAACCGGTCCGCATCGTCACCGTCGTCGACACCCCCGACCGCGCCGCCTTCTCCTACGGCACCCTCCCCGGCCATCCCGTCTCCGGCGAAGAGGCCTTCATCCTCCACCGCGCCGCCGACGACTCGATCCAGCTGACCCTGCGCTCCCTCACGCGCCCCGCCCCGAACGGTCTTTGGCGCACCGCCTTTCCGTTACTCCTGGTGGCACAGCGCTTCTACCGCCGCCGCTACCTCAGAGCCCTGGCGGGCTGAGCGGTGATCAAATGGTGCCCATGTCAGCGGAGAGCCACTGCTCGGGGCGCATGTAGACGACCACCTGGTCGCCCAGGGTCTCCGCGTATTTCAGGTACGGGTCCACCTTGTCGGCCGGGAGATACCGCGCTGCCATCTCCCGCAACATCCCGTCCTTCATCGGTTCGATCCGGGTGATCGGGCCTTCGGCGGTGACGTACCGCACCGTCGGCGTCAAAACCTGCGCCATGATGCTGAACCGCCCCGCAGCCTCCAACGCCCGAACCTTCCGCGACCCGGCGCTGGTCACCACCCAAAGCTCACCTCCAGGCGAATACTGATACCAGATCGGCACATTCAGCGGCGCCCGATCCGGACTCACAGCCACAGCCATCGCACCAATATGCGGCTGAGCCAGAAACTCCTGTCGTTCCTCCAATGTCAATGCCATGCCCTCCACGGTACGTGGAGGCACCGACATCAGACCGTTTCGAACACCGAAGTGAGGTCGTAGGCGAAAGCGAAGGCGTCACCGGATTCCGGATCGTCATGCTGTTGCTCGAATGCGCGCAACAACCTGTCCCGCACCGATTTCCGTCCTATCCAGGTCCGGATTTCCGGTTCGGTTCGGCGAGATGTGAGGGCGCTGTTCACGAACTCGGCGAGGTGGCGGTCCGCCGCCGCACCGGTCGTCACGTCCCATGCGGCCAGGAACCGGTCGGGAGGTATGTCAGCGGCGGCGACGGCCCGCAGGAATTCGGCGCAGTCGGCGAACGCGCCGGCCCGGGAGGGGAATTCGGACAGCAGCAGCAGCCATGCTTGGTCGAGGAAGGTTTCGATGGCCGACCGTTCGACGGGCGGCCAGGATTCCCATTTCTGCTGCGCCAGCTTGCTCAACACGATGCCGGGATCGAGCTCGTCCGTCGTGATGAGCCGCTCGAACAGCACGGGCAACAGCGCCTTGACGTCGGTGCCATCACCGACGGTATTGCCGAGCTTGATGCTCAACCAGAAAAGGTCGACCTCCTCGATCCTGACCGGCGGGCCGCAATGCGGGCACCGCTCGAGCACCGGACGACGAGGATAGCTCGCAAAGGCCTGCGCGATATCACGCAAGGCCGCCACAATCCCCTCGTTCATGCCCCGATTCTGTCAGTCGGAATCCGACAGGGCATCCGATAATTCGGCCTTCACCACCGTGTAAGCGATCGATTGGCTGATGCCTCGGCGGGCGAGCATGCCGACGAGACGGCGAATTGCCTTCTCGCGCTCCAGCCCGGCGGGGATCTTGCGCAGGTTGGCTCGGGCCAGCTCTGTCGCACGGGTGTGCTCGTCATCGGCTGGTTCGGACAGCTCGTCGAAGGCTGATTCCGCAGAGTTCGACGCGTCCGAGTTCGATTCATCGGAATCAGCTGCGCGAGAGCCTGTCTTGCGCCCCGAGGCGGCGAGTCGCGAAGTGCGTGGCGGCGGAGTGTCGTGCGAGTTGTTGCCACCGTGTGCCTCGGCAAGCGCCGCCGCGACCACGCGATAGGCCGTGGCGGAGTCGTATCCGCGGCGCGCCAGCAGGCCGACCAGGCGGCGGGTGGCGGCAGCACGGTCCAGGTTCGGAGAGAGGGTCCGGAGTTTGGTGCGGATAAGCGCGGTGGCGGTATCGAAATCGGTGGTCGCGGAATCGGCACTGTCGGCGGCCGAATCGGCACTATCGCTTGGGGTAGAGGACTCGGGGGCGAGCGACCGTTCCTCGGCGCGCCGTTCCGCGAGCGCGGCGAGCTCGCTCGTCACCACGGAGTAGGCGGTGCCCGGCGTGTAGCCGCGCCGGGCCAGCATCGCGACCAGTCGGCTGATTGCCTTGTCGCGCTCCATATCCGAGGGCAGTGTGACCAGCTTCCGCCGCACCAACTCACCGGCTCGAGCATTCTCATCCTCGGCGGTTACCGACTCCAGCGCCGGTTCGGCATGTTCCGGCGCGATCCCCTTCCGCCGCAACTCCTCGGCGAGGACCTTCTTCCCCTTGCCCGAGTACGTATGCCGCGAATACACCCACTGCTGCGCAAACGCCGCATCATCGACCAGCCCCACCTCGGTCAGCCGATCCAGCACCCGCGTAACCACGCCCGCACTGAACCCCTTCTCCCCCAACCGATCCGCCAACTCCGCCCGACTCCGAGCCCGATCGGTCAACAACCGCAAACAAACATCCTTGGCCTGCGCCTCGGTCACCCCACCGGCAG
>NZ_BAAFGR010000356.1:0-2555 GCF_041154655.1 Nocardia sp. JMUB6875 | reverse complement strand
TGCCAGCGGACGCTGAATAATCCGGGTGGGCGGACATGTGAGTCCGGGCTGGCGGACATGATTTCTCCGGATGGGCGGACATCTGGATCTCCGGGACACGCCTGATAAATGCGAAACGGGATCTCTTCGGGCGAGTTGGCTGGGCGGTGTGTGATCGCTCGCCAACTGCGTCGAAGGGATCCCGTTGACCAAGTCTGACAGGGAGATCATGGAGATTCTGGAAGCGTTCGATCTGACACGCTGCGCGCATTCGGCCGCGGCGCTGGCAGGGGTGGATGAGAAGACGGTGGCCCGGTATGTCGCGGTCCGCGACGCGGGCCGCGATCCGCTGGTGAAGTTGCGTCGGCCGCGGTCGATCGACCCGTTCGTGGGCAAGATCGAGGAGTGGGTGGACAAGTCCCAGGGCAAGGTCCGCGCCGATGTGGTGCATCAAAGGCTGCAGGCGATGGGTTTCACCGGGACCGATCGGTCGACCCGCCGCGCGGTCGCTGAGGCGAAGGCGGCATGGAAGGCCGGTCACCGGCGGAAATATCGGCCGTGGTTGCCGGAACCGGGTATGTGGTTGCAGTTCGACTGGGGTGAGGGCCCGAGGGTGAATGGCCGTCGGACACAACTGTTTTGCGCGTGGCTGGCGTGGTCGCGGTTTCGGGTGGTGATCCCGTCGTGGGATCAGACCTTGGGTTCGCTGGTGTTGGGCATCGATGTGACATTGCGTCGGATCGGTGGTGCGCCAACGTATTTGCTGACCGACAACGCGAAAACGGTGACGGTGGACCGGATCGCGGGGTTGCCGGTGCGGCATCCGGAAATGGTCGCGGCTGGAAGGCATTACGGCTGCAAGGTCGAAACGTGTGAGCCGTTCGACCCTGAGTCCAAGGGCGGTGCGGAGCATTCGGTGAAGATCGCCAAGGCGGATCTGGTGCCGACGACGGCGAATCTGCTGCCTGAATACGGCTCTTTCGCCGAACTCGCCGATGCCTGCTGGAGTTGGTGTGAGCGGGTCAACGCGCGTCCGCATCGGGAGACCGGGGTCGCGCCGGTCGTGCGTCTGGGTATCGAGCGTGAGCATCTGCATGTGCTGCCGGGCGCGCCGCATGCGATCGCGCTCGGTGAGGAACGCCTCGTCGGTGACGACCAGACGATCCGGTGGGGATCGGTGCGCTATTCGACCCCCGACGGGCATCAGGGGCAGAAGGTGTGGTGCCGGGTCGCCGGTGAGGAGTTGGTGGTCACCGGGCGAAATTCGTTGGGGCTGGCCGAGATTGCCCGACACGAGTTGTCGACGCCGGGCAATCCGCGCATCCTCGACGAGCATTACCCGCATCACGCGGGCGGGGATCTGCCGCGGGTGCGGAAACTGCGGCCGCGGACGGTTGAGGAGATCGCGTTCCTCGAGCTCGGCGAGGGCGCGCGCCGCTGGCTGACCGAAGCCTCCGCCTCCGGGGTCTCGCGCATCCGCGCGAAGATGACCCGCGCGCTCGAGCTGGCGGCGTTGACCGGGCCCGACGCGGTCGAGGAAGCGTTGGGTGTCGCCGCGGTCGCGGGCCGCTTCGACGACGGCGACCTGGCCGCGATCCTCGATCACCTGGCCAAGTTCTCCAGCCTTTCCGATGTCGTGCGCGCCGACGAGGCGCACTCGGTCCAGCCCGGCACCAGCAATTGGGGAAGGTTCGGCGCATGACGCATCCGAAAGCCCCAGCGCTGCCCGACGAGTTGGACGCGATCTGCCGCCGGATGCGGCTGCCCTATCTGCGCAAGGCCGCACCCGACGTGCTCGCAACCGCCCGCGCGCAACGATGGGATCCCGCCGAGGTGATGCGGGTGCTTCTCAACGAGGAAGTCACCGGCCGCAACTCCGCGACCCGTCGCCAACGCCGCAAACGCGCGAATTTCCCCACCGGCAAGACGTTTTCGTCATGGCTGCCGGAGGAATCGACGATCTCCGAAGCCACCCAGAACGCGCTCGCGACGCTGGAATGGGTTGGGCGACACGAGAATCTGGCTGTCGCCGGACCTTCGGGAACGGGCAAGAGTCACTTCGTCGAAGCACTCGCGCATTCGGCGATCGAGAAGGACCTTCGAGTCTCGTGGTTCACCCTGGAATCGTTGGCGACCACGATCGGCAAGGCCAAGGTCGACGGATCCATCGCCCGCGCGGTCGCCCGGATCTGCGCCTGCGATCTGATCGTGGTCGATGACATCGGCATGCTCCCGGTCGGCGCGGACGCCGCCGAGGCGTTCTACCGCGTCATCGACGCTGCTTACGAACGCCGCTCGATCGCCGTGACCAGCAACATCCACCCCTCCGGGTTCGACACGATCATGCCCAAGACCTTGGCCACCGCGACCGTCGACCGGCTCTTGCATCACGCGCATCTCGTGCTGACCAAGGGCGATTCACACCGACTGGCCGAAGCCCTGGCCGGCAAGGGGGTGGCGCCACTGACCTGACTGAATCACCCGGAGAACCGATGTCCATCGGCCCGGAGATCTGCCGTCCGCCCAGCCGGACCCGTCAAGTCCACCCGCCCGGAGTTCCCGATGACCGTTGACAC
>NZ_BAAFGR010000355.1:0-2627 GCF_041154655.1 Nocardia sp. JMUB6875 | reverse complement strand
CCCGGAGAGCTCTCACCCCGAACCGTCCCGCTCGGACATCACCCGCCCCGACCTGCCGCGCCTCGACACGACACGCCGCCCGCAGGACACCCGCGAGGACATCGCCCATCCGGAGCCGACGCGGGAGGAGGCCGTCCGCCCGCGGGATACGCGGGAAGATGTTGTGCGGCCACAGAACACGCGTGAGGACATCGCGCGGCCCGGTGATACGCGTGAAGACGTTGCGCAGCCGCGGGAGACGCGTAAAGACGGGACGCGGGTCGAGAACGGCCGCGAGGGGGCCGCCGAGACGCGCACCGATACGCCGCGTGAGGCGGAGGGGCGGGTGCGCCGTCCGCGGCTGCGCATGCGGCAGCGGGAGTTGCCCATTCCGCCGTCCGAGGAGCAGGGTCCGCAGCAGCGGCATGATGTCGATAATGATTCTGATGCAAGGGATTCCGGCGACGGGGCCGAGTCGGACTGGTCGGGTCGACCGCGTGACGGCTGGTCGGAGCTGGACCGGGACGGCATTGTCGAGAAGCTCGAGGACGACTGGGATCTGGACGTCACCGGCTTCGACAACCCCCATGTCGATGTCGAGGTGCTGCGCGAATTCGCCCGCGCCATCGAGGACATGTTCACCCGCTTCCCCGACACCGAGCTGCAGGAAGTCCGGATCGCGCCCATCGACGACGACGGCGTCTTCGCCGAGGTGGACCCGGGCCGCGATAGCGACGGCTACTTCGCCGACACCTTGACCCTGAACGAGCGCTTCGCCCGCAACCCGGAGGACCTCGCCCGCCGCGTCCGGCTCGCCGAGGAGAACGGCCACCTGGTCCCGGGATCCGGTGAGCGCCCGCTGTATTCGACGATCGTGCACGAGTTCGCGCACGCCATCGACTTCACCACGCAGATGCAGGCCCGCGTCGACGCCTTCGAGGCGCTGGAACGCCATTACCTGCGCACCCGAGGCGATTACGACGGCTTCCTGGACTGGCTGAACGAGGAGCTGAGCGGTTACAGCTTCGACGAGCACGGCATGTACGATCACGCCGAGGCGCTGGCCGAGGCGTTCACCGACGTCATCCTGAACGGCGAACTCGCCAGCGAACCCGCGCAGCTCCTGTACGACCACCTGCGGCAGGTCTACCGCGCCCACGCCGCCGACAACCCCGTCTACGCCGACCCGACCCCCGATCACCGGGCCCGCGCCGCCGACGGCGACGATCCGGGCCCTGCTGCCCGTCGCGACCGCGAACCGCCCACCTGGACCGGCGACGAACAACATGACGCCATGCGTGGCCGGGAGGACGGCGAAAAGCCCGCGCACGAACCGGAATTGGTGCTGTCGCCGCCGGAGCCCGTCGAGGTCCCCGAGGTCTCGCCGATCGACGACCATTGGGCCGGCAAGGACCGCCAGGGCATCATCGACCATCTCGAGAACGAGCTCGGCATCAAGGCCGTCGGCTTCCATTACGCGAGCGATGTCGAGATGCTGCGTGAATACAGCCGTGCGATCGAAGAGTTGATCGCCCAGCCGCCGGGCATCAAGCCGCGCAGCATCGAGATCGGCTTCCTCCCGGAGGATCCGAGCGCCATCGCCATCGCCTATCCGATGCGTACCGAGGACGGCCGTCTGGTACCGGATCGCATTGTCTTCAACGAGATGTGGGCCATGGATCCGGCCGGTTTCGAAGCGAAGATCCACGCGGATGTCGCGGCCGGTTTCCACGTGTCCGGCGCCGACGCGCGGCCGATGTACGCGGTGATCGTGCACGAGTACGCGCACCTGGTGGACTTCTACGGCCAGCGGGAGGCCCGC
Source organism: Nocardia sp. JMUB6875 (assembly GCF_041154655.1). NCBI lineage: Bacteria > Bacillati > Actinomycetota > Actinomycetes > Mycobacteriales > Nocardiaceae > Nocardia > Nocardia sp. JMUB6875. The sequence goes on along the minus strand of NZ_BAAFGR010000355.1, from coordinate 826 downwards.
GTCGGCCTCGTCGATGACCTGATCCAGCACTATGTCGCGACCCATGAGGGCTCCGACTTCGCCGAATTCACCAACTGGCTGCGCAGCGAGCTCCCCGGCTACGCCTTCGACGAGCACAACATGCTCAAGCCCGGCGAGGCGCTGGCCGAGGCCTATCGCGATGTGAAGCTCAATGGCGACAACGCTTCCGAGCTGTCCAAGCTGATGGCCTACCGGCTGGAGATGGCCGCCCGCGACGCCATCGGCTTGCATCCGCCGGATGCCGACCCCGCCCACCTTCGCTCCGTCGACGACCGCCCCGACCTGCTGGGGCCCAGCGACCGGTCCGAGGATTCGAGCACGAACCCGCCCGAACACCGCGCGGCCAGTGAACCGCCGCCCGGAGCCGACGAGCCGTCGCCCGGAGCGGAGGAGCCCGGCCTCCCGATCTCCGAAGACGCGGCAACCGAATCGAGCGGCCCCGCAACGGAACCCAGGGTCGGCGACGAACGCTGGTTCGACCAGCGAATGGCCGAGCACGCCGACTTCGTGGCGGATATGGAAGCCAAGCACGCCCGCTTCCTGCACGAGATGGCCGACACCGCGATCCCGGGCAGCTCCGAGGAACACCTGTTCCGCGAGCAGGCCCGCGAAGTCGACGCCATGGCCCGCGCCTCGGCCGAACGCGCCGAACGCCTTTGGGACGACCTCGGTGGCCGCCCCGATCCGGACCCGACCGGCCGTTCCGTCGGCGAGGACGGCCCCGTGCCGGAGACCGCCCCGGCGGGCGAAGGCCAGCCGCCGAACGACGGCCCGCCGCGCCGCCCCGCCGCCACCCCGGACGACC
>NZ_BAAFGR010000354.1:0-2690 GCF_041154655.1 Nocardia sp. JMUB6875 | reverse complement strand
GACGAGCAGGGTCTGGCCGTCGTCGAGGCGGAAGGCGGCGAGGACGGTGTAGGCGGGCTGGCCGTCGAGGTGGCGCAGGCGGACCAGGACGGTCGAGTCGGGGACGTAGGTGCCGGTCGCGGTGACGCGCCGCCATTCGGTGTTCTTGCCGGTGCCCGACAGCATGGTGGTGACGTCGACCGGATCGGCCTTCACCGAGTTCGCGATCCGGTCATTGCGTTCGGAGGTGCGGGTGTTCTTGCCCAGCTGCCACGGCGCGAGCACGGAGAAACACAGGTAGGCGAATCCGGCCACCACCACCGCGAGGATCACCCAGCTCGGCCGCAGCAGGAAGGTGAGCCGGCGCAGCCACGAGGTCTTCGAGCTCATGCGATCCGGCCCTCGGTCTCCCCGAGTTGCTCGCGCACCCAGTCCAGCAGGCCCGGCATGGCGGCCTCGATCTGCTCACGCACCAGCGCGAAATCGGACTGATCCCCGTAGTACGGATCCGGCACGGACCGCCCCGTGGCGAGCGGATCGAAACTCCGCAGCAGCCGCCGCCGATCCGACGGCACCCCCATCCGCGCCAGATCCCGCTCATGCCCGGTATCGAGCGCGACGAGCAGATCCGCCTCCCGATGGTCGGGCCCGATCACCGCCGCCGCATGCCCGGTCGGATACCCATGTGCCCGCAGCTCCTTGTTGGTGCGGTAATCGGCCTCGTCCCCCACATGCCAACTCCCGGTCCCGGCACTGCTCACCCGCACCCGATCCGCCAGCCCCGCGCGCTCCAGATGCGCGGCGAAGATCTTCTCGGCCATCGGGGACCGGCAGATATTGCCGGTGCAGATGAAGGTCACATGCAGGTCGCCCACGACAGCCATTCTGGCCGGTGGCCGTGCGCGGCGGCCACGTAGGGTGGACGGCTGTGCTGGATGACACCGGGTTCGAGGGTTTCGACCATGCCAGGCTGCGGCATCACGGGGACGTGGAGGCGCGGCCGGGGATGGTCGATTTCGCGGTGAACGTTCAGGGGAGTGCGCCGCCGGAGTGGCTGCGGGAGCGGTTGGCGGGGCGGCTGGGGGAGCTCGGGCGGTATCCGGGTGAAGCGGATGAGCGGTCCGCGCGGGCAGCGGTGGCGGCTCGGCACGGGCGGTCGATCGACGAGGTGCTGTTGCTGGCGGGGGTCGCGGAGGGGTTCGCGATGCTGCCGCGGCTGGGGTCGGAACTGGCGGCGGTGATCCATCCGTCCTTCACCGAGCCGGAATTGGCATTGCGGGAGGCCGGGGTGCCGGTGACGCGGGTGATCCTGGAGCCGCCGTACACGCTGGACGGGGTTCGGGTTCCCGAGCGGGCCGATCTGGTGGTGGTCGGCAATCCCACCAATCCGACGTCGGTTCTGCATGGGGCCGAGAGCATTCGGGCGCTGCGGCGGCCGGGGGGGATCGTGGTGGTGGACGAGGCGTTCGCGGATGCGGTGCCGGGGGAGACGGAATCGCTTGCGGGGGAGAGCCTTCCGGATGTGTTGGTGTTCCGGAGCCTCACCAAGACGTGGGCGCTGGCCGGATTGCGGTGCGGGTATGTGCTGGGCGCGCCCGAGGTGCTGGCCCGGTTGAATCACGGTCGCGCGCACTGGCCGTTGGGGACGTTGCAGTTGGAAGCCATTGCGGCGGTGAGTGAACCGGCGGCGGTCGCCGAGGCCCGGCGCAAGGCCGAGGGCATCGCGGCCGATCGCGCGGCCATGATTCCGCGGCTGCGGGAGCTCGGCATCGAGGTGCACGAGCCCGCGCACGGGCCGTTCCTGCTGATCCGGGTGCCGGATGCCGAATTGTTGCGAAAGAAGCTCGCCGACAAGGGGATCGCGGTGCGACGCGGTGATACGTTCCCCGGACTGGAGACGGGCTTCCTGCGCGTGGCGGTGCGACCGGCGGCGGAGGTCGATCGGCTCGTCGAGGCGGTGCGCGAGGTCGGGTTGTGACGCGGTCGGGACCGTGGTTGGGGTTTCAGGGGCAACGCCCCTGAGAGCTCCGAGAGTTGGTTACTCAGGCGAGGAGGTTGGGTTGTGGTGACGACGGTGCGGTTGGCGGATCTCATCGCGGCGATGGACGCGGCGTACCCGCCCAAGCTGGCCGAATCCTGGGATTCGGTCGGGCTGGTGTGCGGTGACCCCGACGAGAAGGTGTCGCGGGTGCTGTTCGCGGTCGACGCCACCGAGGCGGTCGTGACCGAGGCCATCGAATGGGGTGCGCAGGCGCTGGTCGTGCACCACCCGCTGCTGCTGCGCGGCGTGGACACCGTCGCGGCCAGCACGCCGAAAGGCGCTCTGCTGCACCGGCTCATCCGCTCCGGCTGCGCCTTGTTCACGGCTCACACCAACGCCGATTCCGCCGATCCCGGCGTCTCGGATGCGTTGGCGCACACCATCGGACTGAAAGTCACCGGCCCGCTTGACCCGAAACCCCTGACCGCACTGGACAAGTGGGTGGTGGCGGTCCCGATCACGCACAGCGGTGAGGTCCTCGACGCCCTGTTCGCGGCCGGAGCCGGAACCAGCGCGAACTACTCCGACGCCGCCTGGACGGTCGCGGGCACCTCCCAATTCCGGCCGCTCGACGGCGCGAACCCGGCCCTCGGCGCACCCGGCGAACTGCACGAGGTCGCCGAGGACCGCCTCGAGGTGGTAGCCCCGCCCTCCCGCCGCGCCGCCATCC
>NZ_BAAFGR010000353.1:0-2691 GCF_041154655.1 Nocardia sp. JMUB6875 | reverse complement strand
GCCCAATCCTTCACCAACCTCCTGCTCCACAACACACAGCCCAGAGCAACCGAATCCGAGTGAAATAAGCCGTGTTGCAACAGAATTGAACTTTGCCCGATTCCCGAGTCCAATCCGACAGCGCTAACACAATTCGATTGAACGCGAGGACGATTCGCGCGCCCCGGACCAGCCCTCGTCAGGGTGCCAACCGAGCCTTGCATTTGCGAAGCGCAAACATTTCACTTTGTTCCCGTGAAGAGATCCCCACATGCCGCCGGAGCGCTCGCCTGCGCCCTGGCGCTGTCCTTGTCCAGCGCGACGAGTTCCGCTGCGACCCAGACGAATCCGGGCTGGGGCCTGGACCGGATCGACCAATCCGCCCTGCCGCTCAACGGCAGCTTCACCACCACCTCCGACGGTGCGGGCGTGAACATCTACGTCATCGACGGTGGGCTCGAGGTCGGCCATCCCGACTTCGGGGGCCGCGCCTCCATCGTGTACGACGCCTTCGACAAAACCGGTCTCTCCGGGACCCCCACCGACGACCACGCCACGGCGATGGCCGGCATAGCCGCCGGTGCGACCTACGGCGTGGCCAGGCAGGCCAAGATCCTGGGAGTCAAGACCTACAACACACCACACGCCGCCCCGGACCCAGTGGAGTTCATGAACGCCGTCAAATGGGTGACCGAGGACGCGAAGAAGCGAGGACCCTCGGTCGCCGTCATCTCCTCGAACTGGGTCGACTACACCATTTCGACGGGGCTCGAGGACGCGGTCAACGCGCTCGCGAATTCCGGTGTCTTCGTCGCCGTTTCGGCGGGCAACATCATCGACGGCGACGATGCGGGATCGTCCAACTGGAACGCCTGTGCCAACACCCCGGCCAATGCGATCGGCCCGCTGGTTGTCGGAGCCAGCGACCAAACCGATCATGTGGTCCGGCACTCCTCGTTCACCACGCCATCCGGTGAGACTGCCGTCTGGAGCAGCGCGTACGGCGGTTGCGTCGACCTGTTCGCGCCGGGACAGAACGTCCTCACCACAGGTCTGGGCGGCGTGATCGGTTACCGGGTCGCGGGCACGTCCCACGCGGCGCCGTATGCCGCCGGTGCCGCGGCACTGTACAAGGCGAAATTCGGCCAAGCTCCCTCGAGCACGGTGAAAAGCTGGCTGGTGCAACATGCTTCGCCCGCGATCATCGATCCGCCGCAGTTCTGGCTTTATGGCACCACACCGAACAAGCTGCTGAATATCAGCGGACTGTGACCTGCCAAACCCACCAGGCCTCGCGGACCACACTCGGCCGGAATCCGTTCGCGACAATCAGGCGGCGAGCGCCAAATGCACCGGCATCGAAGCGCTCACCCCGGCCCGTTCCGCAGGAAGGTAATCAGCATGGAAATCCGCCACCAGTGCCGACCGCACGCACGCCTATTTCCGGGCAGCGGTCAGGGCGGTTTCTCGGGCGGTGAGGAAGAGGTCGGTGCAGCGGTCGATCACGGTGTCGCGGCGGTATCGATTGGTATCGGCGAGGAGTGTGGCGATCAGTTCGGCGAAGCCGCCGACGAGGAAGGTGGCGGTAATCTCGGCGGTTTCGAGATCGACCTCGGATGTCGATTCCTCGGCTCGAGCGGGGCGGTCAGCGAGGCCATTCGGTCGCGCCTCGAGGCTGCCAGATATCCGAGCGTGTCCCGGCGCGCCGCAAACCTCGGCGAGCCCCCACATATGACTTACTCGGCAAATACCTCGTCCAGCGACTCGGCGGTGAGCACCCGCGCACCCCACACCCGCAGCCGCTCCGCCTCAGCCCCACGCACCGTGCCGATGATCCGGTCGGGCACGGCCCCGAACTTGACCGCCAACTGGTCGAGCAAAGCCTCGGTACGCCCTTCGATGCGGAATTGTTCGGCGGTAGTCATCATGATCTCCTTCGCTCGCGGACCGAGCCGGTCGATCAACGGTGCAAAGCCAGCGACATCGGTCTTACCGACACTCCAAAGATACGCCATCACCTCGTCGAACTCGCCCGGGTAGTCCTCGATCAACACACGCAACTCGCCCTCGAGTGGCAATAGATCGTGACCCAGCCGGGGATTGCCGGGCGCGATCTTCAGCGACACGAACAGCACCTTCGCCATCACGCTCAGTTTCCGCGCCCGCAGGGCCGCCACATCGACCGCGCCCAGGTCGTCCAGCAGAAACCGCAGCCGGGGCAGGCAGTCACCCAATGCCAATCGCATGTCCGAGTTGATATCGAGCAGATCGGACAGCTCGGTCGGCGCGCTCCATCGATGCCCGCGTGGATCGCAGTGCACCACCACCGGGATCACGACCGGCAGCAGACGTGCTTTCGGGTTGTGTCGCAGGTAGCGGTTCCAGATCGCCACCATGTATTCGAGCATCCGGAACGCCATCAACTCGTCCGTGCTGCTTTGATGCTCGATCAGCATGAACACGAAGGCGTCGCGATCATCCCAGCGGGTCCGATACAGCACGTCGGTGTAGCGTGACCGCAACTCCTTCGGCACAAAACTGCACGACTGCAGTTCCATGCCATCCCAATCCAGATGCGACGCAGCGGCTTCCGGCAGGACGGTCGGGACTGTAAGAACAACGGTGTAACTCCGAATCAAGGAGTGGCACATGGACTCTGATGTGAGGTCCGCCGTGTTGGCCGATACTGACGCGGTGGCCAGACCCAGGAAA
>NZ_BAAFGR010000352.1:0-2703 GCF_041154655.1 Nocardia sp. JMUB6875 | reverse complement strand
CGGGGAGGACCGGGGCGTCGTGGCCGACCATGGCGTCGAGGGTGACGAGGTGGGGTAGGCGGGGCGGGGTGAGGGCCAGCCACTGTTTGCCGGTGGGGTCGTCGGTCTTGGCCACGAGGCGAATCGCGTTGGTTCCGGTGGGGATTCGGTCCAGGGCGATGGGGAGGTTGCGCCAGCCGGGGGCCCCGCCGACGTTCGGCGGGGTGAGGTTGCCGAGGGGCTGGACGGCGCCGTCGTCGGCGCGGTGGGCGAATTCCAGGCGCAGTTGTGCGCCGTCGATCTGGTGGCCGTTGTCATCGGCGGCGATGCGTCCGGCGACGGTCAGGATCAGCACCTGGTAGCTCGGATCCTGTTGTGCCGCTGCCAGATCCATGCGATACCACTGGGTGGTCAGGTGGGCGGGCTGGGGCTGGCCGGTGGTGTAGCTGCCCAGGACCGGGGTTCGTTTGGGATCGAGGCCGTAGGGGAGGGCAACGGTGCTGCCGTTGATGCCCGGCTCGGCCTTGGGCTTGTCGGCGGGGCCGCCACCGGGAGGCGGGGTCTTGCCACCGCCACCGCCACCGTTGCCGCCGCCGGGTCCCGAGCCCTCCGGCGCGAGGTCGCCGACGCCATTGGCGGTGAATCCGCTGTTCTCGGCGGCCAGTCCGTCGGCCGCCGCACCGGTGTACGGCGTGAGCAGGGAATCCTCGGGCTTGTTCTCCACCAGCACGTCATCGGCCATGGCGCACGGATGCCCCTGGAGGGCACGGAGATTCGAGAGCGCGACCGAGTACGCCGGATACTGCGACCAGGCGGCCGAGGCCATCGTGCCGACCTCGAACAGCACCAGCACGGCAGCGGCCAGCGTGAGCGGACGGATGGCGATCCGGTCGAAAGGCTTTGCCACCGAGCTGCTCTCGCGATACGGCTCGCGGTAGTACTGCCACGCCGCGACCACCAGGCACAGTGCGCCCAGGCCGAAGACGAACGATGCGACGGCCGTCCCACCGAGCACCGGTGCGCGATCGGGCCAGCGGACCCCGTATCCGGACACGTACCACCAGCCGTTGGAGCCGGTGAAGCAGAACGCCACCAGGAACAGTACCGCCGCCGCGAACAGCGAGCGCAGGTAGCGCACGCGAATACCGTTGCCGCCCACCGCGACCGCCGTCACCGCCGCCAACGCGGCGGCCAGCCCGGCGTAGACGCCGAAATGATGGGTCCACTTGGTCGGGGTGAAGGCCATGAGCAGCAGCGACATTGCCGCGATGCCCAGCACCCGGGCGACGGGGCCGCGTGCGGTGTCGGGAATCCGTCCGCCCTTGCGCAGCACGACCGCGAAACAGACGCCCAGGCACAGCAGCATGGCGAGGACACCGAAACGCCTCGACAGCGAGCCATCGGGGGTCAGCGACAGCAGGGAGATCCAGCGGGTCGGCTCATCGGGCCAGGAGAGGTTGGGGCCGACCAGCTTTCGCACCCGAGTGGCCTCCAGCACCGACGCGATGGTCTGGTCGGCGAAGACCACGGTCAGCACCAGTGTTCCCGCTGTCAGCACCGGCGCAATCCGCGCGAGGTATCCCAGGGCGCGGCCGGATTCGCTGCGGACCTGGGCGACCAGGATCCCCAGCACCCGCCGTGAACCGGCGAAAAGCGCCGCCAGGCAGATCAATCCGGAGGGACCGGCGGCCAGCGAGAACGCCGCGATCAATACCGCGACAGCGGCGGGCAGTAGTCGCCGGGTGGCGATGGCCCGCTCGATGGAGCACCAGGTGAGCAGGGCGCCCAGCGCGATCAGCGGTTCGGGTCGCAGACCGTTGTTGTATGGCAGCCACAGCGCCAGGAAAACCAGCGCGGCCGTCCACCGCGCCCCCGCCCCACTGCGCACACGGGAACCCAGGCGCGGCAGCACTTCCCGGCTCACCACCCACCAGCACAGGATTCCGGCCAGCAGTGCGGGCATCCGCATCCACAGGCTCGCATCGGTGAGCCGCGTCATCTGCGCGAGCAACTCGTACGGCCACCCGAACGGGGCCTCGGCGACCCCGTACCAGCGGTAGTAGTTGGCCGTGTACCCCGCGTGCTTGGAAACCCTCGCCATCGTGAGGATGTAGCCGTCATCGGAGGTATTGGCCCCGACCACATGCCACACGCCGAGCGTGGCCAGCACGAGCGCATCGGTCAGCGTGAACCGCCACCAGCGCGCGGGCAGGAATCGCCGCCTGCGCCGACCATCGGCGGCATCGATGAAATACAGGCACACCAACGCGATCAGCGTGCACAACACCGCGCCGGCCATCGCCGCGAGCTTCAACGCACTCGGACTCGACGAGAACCGCGCATCGATATCGGCATGCAGCCGTGCATCACTGAGCCGCGTGCGATCGAGATCGGTATACACACCGACGATCTGAGGCCGCACATCCTTGTCGAGGGTGGTCCGCATCGGCGAACCGTCCGGCCGATTCAACCCGGTCAGTTCCGCAGTGGTGGCCGATGCGGTCGAATGCACCACGAGCGCACCACAACCCGCATGTGGTGCGATATTCGGAGTCACCCCGGCTCCAGCGCCAGGCCCGATCGCAGTATTCGCACCGGGGTCGGTGCTGCTCGCGGGTGGTGTCGGTGCGTCGGCGGGCGCGACGCCGCCACCCGGAAGCACGCCGCCCGCCGACGCACCGGCCCCGCCCGCGAGCCGCGCGGACCCCGGTGCGAATACTGCGG
>NZ_BAAFGR010000351.1:0-2780 GCF_041154655.1 Nocardia sp. JMUB6875 | reverse complement strand
AGTTGGAGGTGGCCGCGGATGAGTTCGGCGGGGTGGGGGGAGTCGTAGGGGCCGGCGCCGATGAGGAGCCAGTAGAGGGCGCAGGCCAAGGAGTACTGGTCGGTTGTGGGGTCGAGGTGGGCGCCGGTCATCTGCTCCGGCGAGGCGTAGGCCAGGGTGGCGGTGAACATGCCGGCCTGGGTCAGGTGGGTGGAGTCCTCGCGCAGGCGGGCGATGCCGAAGTCGGTGAGGAACACGCGCTCACCGTGGCCGGCGACGGCGCGGGCCAGGATGATGTTGGCGGGCTTCACATCCCGGTGCAGCACCCCCATGCCGTGCGCGTAATCCAGTGCGCTGGCGACGCCTTCGATCACCTGGACGGCGCGCTCGGGCGGCAGCGTGGCGACATTGACGCTGGCCGCGTCCACCCCGTCGACGTACTGCATGGAGATCCACAGCATCTCGTCCTCGGTGCCGCGGTCGTACACCTCGACGATATTGGGATGGTCCAGCCGCGCGACCAGATCCGCCTCGCGCTCGAACCGGGCGCGGATCTCCCTGTCCGCGTACAGTTCCCGATTCAGCAGCTTCAGTGCCGTCAACTTGCCCAGCCGGGGATGGCGGGCCAGATACACCGACCCCATCCCGCCCTGCCCGAGCAGCCGTTCGACGGTGAACCCGGCGAACACGTCACCGCTGTTGAGCACTGTCCACGACCCCCTTCCGGTGACGTACAAGTCCGTGAGCCTACCCGCCGAAACGCTGTCGGGGCAGGTCAGCCCGGGGTCACCAGTCCGGATTCGTAGGCCAGCACCACCGCCTGCGCCCGATCGCGCAGATTCAGTTTGGTGAACACCTTGGACACGTGCGTCTTCACCGTTTGTTCGGCGACAAAAAGACTTTCGGCGATCTCGGCATTGGACATGCCGCGCGCCACCAGCTCCAGCACCTCGCGCTCACGCGGGGTGAGCACCTCCAGCTGCGGTGCGGGCGCGCGCCGGGCCCGCCGGCGCGTCACATCGGCGATCAACCGGCGCGTCACCGTCGGCGCGAGCAGCGCGTCACCGGCGGCCACCACGCGCACCGCGCGCACCAATTCCTCGGCGGGCGCGTCCTTCAGCAGAAATCCGCTGGCCCCGATGGTGAGCGCCTCGTACACGTAGTCGTCGATATCGAAGGTGGTCAGCATGAGCACCCGCACCGGCGGCTCGAACCCGGCCGACAGAATCGCCCGCGCCGCGTCCAGCCCGTTCATCTCGGGCATGCGCACATCCATCAGCACCACGTCCGGGCGCAGCCGTTTCGCCTCGGCCACAGCGATTTTCCCGTCCGAGGCGTCCCCGACCACACTGATGTCCGGCTGCGCCGCCAGCAGCGCCCCGAATCCGGCCCGCACCATCGCCTGGTCGTCGGCGATCAACACGGTTATCCCCACAATCGCACCTCACGCACGCCCTCGAGTTTGCCATGCCGCCGCTCCCCCGGCCTCCGCGACGACAACTTCGCGCCACTCGAGGCCCGGGGGCTCAGTTGGTGGAGGTCAGCGGGGCGGTGATGGGCGTGGTCAGGTTCGCGGAGATGGGAAGGCTGGCGTGGACCTCGAAGCCGCCGTCGGGGCGGGGACCCGCCGTGAGCACGCCGCCGACGGCGGCCGCGCGGGTCTGCATACCGGCGATGCCGCTGCCGGAGGTCCCGGAGTGGTCGCCGGAACGGACCGCGATCGCACGGTCATTGCTGACCTCCAGGGTGAGTTCGGATCCGGCCGCGATGCGCACCCGCACCGCCGCGCCCGGCGCGTGCCGCGAGGCATTGGCCAAGGACTCCTGCACGATTCGGTACAGCGCCAGCCCGGTCGTCTCCGGCACCAGATCGAGGCTCCCGTCCACGGTGAAGGTGAGCGGCACCCCGGCCCGCTGCGCGCCCTCGAGCAGTCCGGGCACATCGGCGGCGGAGGGCTGCGGCGCGTGCTCGGGCAGCTGCCCGTCACTGCGCAGCACGCCGAGCATGCCGCGAATCTCGTTGAGCGCGGCCCGCGCCCCGGTCCCGATGGATTCGAATTCCGCGCGCGCGTCCGGTGACAGCCCGCTGATCCGATACGGCGCGGTCTGCGCCTGCACCACCACCATCGACATGTGGTGCGCCACCACATCGTGCAGATCGCGGGCGATGCGGGCCTTCTCCTCCAGGATCGCGCGCCGCGCCCGCTCCAGCTCGGTCTCCTCCTCGGACTTGAGCAGCGCCTGCCGCGAGACCGCCACCCAGCGGATGAGCAGCCCGAACACCACCAGCCCGGTGATGGCCAGCGGCCACCCGAATCCGGCATCGGCGAAACTGTCGCCGGTCTGGGCCATGGTGGTGGCGAACAGCAGCGAGGTGGAGATCCACACCACGCCGACGATCCGGACGGGCGCGCGCACCGCCACCGCGAAGACCAGGGCGAACAGCACGATGATGTGCACCACCTGGAACGGGATGCTGTTGCCCGGCTGATGCGGCACCGCCAAGGTGATCAACAGTGCCGAACCGGCCGAAACCGCCCATCCCAGCGGCGGATTCACCCGCAGCAGCAGAATCGGGAACGCCGCGAAGCCCGCGATGAAGGGCGCGGCCGCCGGCGGCACCCTGTGCGTCAGGTGCAGCGTCGGCCACGCCACCGCGATGAAGATGATCGCCAGCAGCACGGTGAACCCGTCGAACCACTGCCGCGCCCGCAACCCACGGGCCTTCCCAGCCACTTTTCCGACCATGCCTTCGACGGTAGAGACTCCCCGCCCCGCACACCTCATACCCCTGAATGATCT
>NZ_BAAFGR010000350.1:0-2803 GCF_041154655.1 Nocardia sp. JMUB6875 | reverse complement strand
GGGCGGTGTGGCGGGCCGTTTATGAGCGGTTGTGGCGGACGGTGGCGCTGAAGCATGCGCTGTCGTCGGAGGGGGAGGGGGGGAGCGGGCGGGTTGATGCGCTGAAGCGCGAGGCGCGGATGCTGGCGCAGTTGAATCATCCGAATATCGTGACGGTGTTCGATGTCGTGCCCGAGGACGGCGAGTGGTGGCTGGTCATGGAATTCGTGCCCGGGCGCAGCCTGAGCGATCTCGGTGCGCTGGCGCCCGAGCGTGCGGCGTACCTCGGCGCGCAGGTGGCCGGGGCGTTGGAGGCCGTGCACGCGGCGGGGGTGGTGCATCGCGACATCAAGCCGAGCAATGTGCTCGTCACCGACAATGATCGCGCCAAACTCGGTGACTTCGGGATCTCACGCACCGTGTATGCCGACGAAACCCTCACCGGTACCGGTGCATTCGCGGGCACGCTGGGTTTCATGGCCCCGGAGATGGCCGCCGAACAGTGTGAGCCCACCGCCAGTTCGGACGTGTTCTCCCTCGGCGCAACGCTTTTCGCTACCGTGGAGGGCAAATCGCCGTTCGGGGATTCCGGGCATCCGGCGTCGATGCTGCGCCGGACCGTGGACGGCGATATCGACACCCCGCGCCGGGCCGGACGACTCGCTCCACTGCTGATCGACATGCTCCGCGCCAGTCCGTCGAAACGCCCGACCGCCGGGCAGGTGCGTGAACGGCTCGAGGAACTGGTCACGCTGCCGCCCACGGCACAACCCGAACGCCCGAAGGTCTCCGGCCGCGCTCGCTGGGCACTTTCTCTCGCGGCGGTGACGCTGGTGCTGGCCCTGCTCGGCTGGGTCGCGATCGCGCGCCCGTTCGACGCCGATCGCACATCGGACTCGGCACAACAGCTTTCGGTAATCGGCGATGCCCACACCGCCGACCCCTGCGCCCTCGCCGACCCCCAGACGGTCGCCCAATTCGACGGTGCGTCCCGGCAGAATCCGGAGGCGGGCGATTTCAATCGCTGCGACATCATCCTGCACCCGGGCGGCGGCATGGTGAATATCGTGTTCAGCCTGGAGAATCCGACGCCGGAGACCCCGACCGGCTCCATCGAGCAGACCGGCGCCTTCGGACTGTTGCGCTCCGCCGCGCGCGCCGATCGCTGCTTCCGGATCGTGCTGCTGCCCGATCGATTTCAGATCGGCGTGGAGGCCGAGAAGTTCCGCGACGGCCGATTCGACCTGTGCGCGATCGCGGACGCCGCCGCGGCGGGTGCGGTCGCGGTGGCGGCGCGTGGGACATTGCCGCGCCGATCCGCGGTGCGTCCCAGGACCTCCCTGTTGCATGCCGACGCCTGCAACCTCCTCGATCCCGAGGGCCTCTCGCAGTATCCGGGCGTGAACGCCAAGGAGCCCGAAATCGGTTTCGGCAATTGGGAATGCCGCTGGCACAGCACCACCGCACCCGGCTATCTGCGCGTCGCCTTCGACCGCCGGGACCCGATGACCGCGGGCGACGGGCAACCCATCGCCCTGCCCGATCACACGGGATACCTGCGGCTCGACGACACCGACGACACCTGCACGGTAGGCATCGTGCACCGGGAGTACGTCAGTTCCGACTCCACCCGCAAGGTCGAACTCGTGGACGTGGTCGTCGGAGGCCCGCAGGCTCCCGAGCGGCGCTGTCAGCTCGCCACCGCACTCGCGACGTCGGTGGCGGCCGGGATGCCGCGGCCGTGACGCCCATCGGATCGCCGAAACCGCCTCGCCCTCAATACTTGTCGCACGCGTCCCACGCCGTGTCCCGTGCCGCCTCGGCCGGGTGCAGGGCCGCATTCATCGCGTCCGCGCTCCCGTGCGCGAGGATCAGGTCGACCTGGGCGCCGTACTTGGTCGAGACGTCCCTGAGCAGGGCGGCGATCGCCTGGTCCGTATCCTTTTGCAGGGCAGTGTCGATGCGCTGTGTCACATCCCGGATGGCGGCGACGGCCGCCGCGGCCTTGGCCTCGATATCGGATCCCGACCAACCGCCGACCGCGTTCAAGGCGTCGACCAACGCGTTGTACGCCGTCACCGAGGCGTCATCGTCGGCGGTCAACGCCCGGCACGCCTCCATGGTCGCCCGCACCCGCGCGAGTGAGGTCGCGGCCGCCGACGACGAGGAGTGCTCCCGGGAAAGGGACGTCGCGACGGCCGTATTCGGCACGGCCGTCCCGCTGATGGTGTCCGAGCACGCGCCCACCACGGTGAGCCCGAAAGATACTGCGGCAATCGACAGTATGAGTCCGATCCTGCCTATTCTGGTGTTCCCCCTCATGCGAGACAGCGTGGCAGCACGGTCGGGGACCGGTCCCGAATCCGCTGCCTACCTTGGATTCCGACGTCGAAGACGGAGGTCGGGATGAGTGGATTGCGGCGGCTGTCGGCGAGTCACGACAGCCTGGCCTTCGGGGTGCCCGAATCCGCGGCGGGCACGATCTACGCGCTCGCGGTGACCGGCGGGGTCAGCGCGGGCCTGGAGGAGGGCCTACGAATCCGATTCGGCCGCAATCGACCCGAGGTCGATGTGTGCGTCGGCGGCGACGATCGGAAGGTCAGTCGCACCCAGGGGTTGCTGACCCGGCACGGTAACCGCTGGTGGCTCACCAATATCGGCCGTCTGCCCATGCGTCTGCCCGGCTCGCGGATGCTGTTCACCGAGGAGGAACCGATCCCCCTCGACGCCGGCTACACCCCGCTGTTCGTTGCCGGATCCGGCCGCCGTGAACACCTCCTGGAGCTGTACGTCACCCGCCCCGACCACGCCCGCAACCCGGTCC
>NZ_BAAFGR010000349.1:0-2818 GCF_041154655.1 Nocardia sp. JMUB6875 | reverse complement strand
CGGGTATCCGGTGCGGGCGGGGCTGCTGTTCCTCGACGGGCTGGTGAACTTCTTCTTCGTCGCCGAGTTCGACGTGCTGATGGGGTACGCGGTCACCGGGCTGGTGGTGGCGTTCATCCTGGCGACCAGCCCGAAGGCACAGCGGCGCTGGCTGATCGCGCAGGCCAGCGTTCATTTGACGATGCTGACGCTGTTCGCGGTGGCGATCACGTTCGGGCCCAAGGATTCCGGCGGTGGCCGTGAGGCGCTGGATCCGAATCCGTACGCGGACGGGTCGTTCTGGGATCTGGTGGCGTTCCGGTGGGAGCACCTGCTGGTGTTCCGGCTCGAACCGCTGCTCATCTTCCCGATGTCGATCGCGTTGTTCCTGCTGGGCGCGCGGCTGTTCCGGGCCGGGATCTTCGAGCGGGACGGTGCGCGAATCCGCAAGCGGCTGATGGTGCTCGGCTTCGCGGTGGCGGCTCCGATCGATCTGGTGCTGGGGATGGTCGGCGGCGATCTCATCGTGCTGACCCGCTACGGCACCGCTCCCCTGGTCTCGCTGGGCATTCTGGCTCTGGTCGCCGAGGTCTACGCGCATCGGCCCGGGCCGGGTTGGGTGGGACGGCGATTCAGCGAGGTCGGCCGAATGGCGTTGAGCTGCTATATCCTTCAGAATCTCGTGGCCGGAATCCTGTGCTACGGATGGGGTCTGGGCTTGGCGAGCCTGGTGTCGGCCGATTCCCGGGTGCCGTTCACGGTCGGGATCTATGTGCTGGTCTGCGCGCTCATGCTGAGCTTCGCGCACTTCTGGCTGCGGCGCTTCGACCGCGGGCCGGTGGAATGGCTGTGGAATCGCAGCTATCGCGCGCTCACCGGCAGCTGAGCAGCCCGGTAGCTACTCCACGTCGTCGATGGACCGCTGGTAGGGCGACTGGCCGTCGATACAGCTCGACAGCCGGTACAGGCTGTGCGCCGGAACGATATCGATGAACTGCTCGCTGCCCGAGGTGGCGCCGCCGTCGAAGTCGCTGTACACGCACTCCATGTAGCCCGAGACCACGTAGTCGTGGTCGGTGTCGTTGCGGCAGTCCAGGGTGTCGCAGCTCAGACCGTCCGGCAGCACGGCGTCCGCGGCCGCGATCGCGGTGCCCGGAACCAGCAACGCTCCGCCGATGCCCGCCACGACCGTGGCGCGAAGCACTGCCGCGCCCAGGGATTCACGCACGCGCGGCCTCCGTCCGAGAGAACAAGTCGGCGACCACCGTATCGCGGGTGAGCGGCACGTCCAAGCTGCGCGCATTGCCCTCGAGCAGGGCCAGCACCGATTCGACGAGGATGCCCTCGACTTGCTCGGAGGTCAGGGTCGGGGCCGCGCGCCAGCTGTTCACCACACCGTCGACGAAGCCGACGGTGCCGAAGGCCATGGGGCGGGCGCGGTTCCGGTCGATGCCGAAGCGCTCCAGGGTGTCGGCGAACAGGTCGGCGAGATGGCCGCCGATGCGGTCGCGGGCACCGGCCAGGGCGGTGCCGGAGCCGCCGTGCGGGTCGGCGGCGGCCAGGAAGCGGTGCAGATTCGGATGGCGTTCGATCCAGCCGACATACGTGCCGACCGCGCCGCGCACCAGATCGCGCACGGTGCCGTCGGGGTGCAGGCGCGGAAGCAGTTCGGCCATCAGCGTTTCCAGGATGTGGCGGCGGATGGCGTCGTCGAGGTCGGAACGGCCGTCGAAGTGCCGGTAGACGACCGGGCGCGGGACGCGCAGGCGGTCGGCGATCTGCTGCACGGAGATCTCGGTGCCGTTCTCCTCGATGACGACCAGTGCGGCGTCGAGCATCTCGGTGCGGCGCTGCGCCTTGTGGCCGTCCCAGCGGGTGCTGCGGCCGTCGGCGGCACGCTCCCGGTCCCGGGAAGCGGGTTGCGCGATTCTGCGTCGGGTGCCGGTCACTCGGCTCACGATACTCACTCCATCGTTGACCGAGACATCATGTACCACTAATCTGAGTGTAACAGCCTGTAGCAGTAAAACATCAGGAGCTGTCATGGGTGACAACGCCGTCTCCACGCCCACACCCGCCGCGCTCTCCCCGCGCGAGTCGTTCGCCGCGCGCTTGCTGACCGGATCGGTGAAGAAGTCCTACGACCCGGTGGTCGATATGGACTGGGACGCGCCGCTGGATCCGGACAAGCTCTTCCTGCCGCCGGAGGTCATCTCGCTCTACGGCACGCCGCTGTGGGAGGCGATGACGCCGGAGCAGCGGCGCGATCTGTCCCGCGAGGAATTGGCCAATGTGCTGTCGGTGGGCATCTGGTTCGAGAACCTGCTCAATCGACTGCTGTTGCGCGAGCTCATGTCCGGCGATCCGACCTCGCGGCACTCGCACTACACGCTCACCGAGATGGGCGACGAGTGCCGGCACATGATGATGTTCGGCAAGCTCATCGATCGGATCGAGGCGCGGCCGTACTGGCCCAACCGGTGGGAGCGCCTGACGATCAGCTCGCTGCAGCTGTTCCTGCGGGGGTCGATGGTGTGGGTCGGGGCGCTGGTGGGTGAGGAGATCTTCGACGCGATTCAGCGGCGCACCCTCGACGATCCGCAGTTGCAGCCGCTGGTGGCGCGGGCCATGCGGATTCATGTGACCGAGGAGGCGCGGCATATCGGGTTCGCGCGCGATGCGCTGGCGCATCGGGTGCCGAGCATGTCCAAGGCCGAATTGCGGTATACGCGGCTGTGTGTCGCGGTGGCGGCTCCGCTGTTCGTGCATTTGATGACCAACTGGCACATGTATGCGCGGGCGGGGGTCGAGGACGGGCGGGCGGCGCGCAGGCTGGCGC
>NZ_BAAFGR010000348.1:0-2853 GCF_041154655.1 Nocardia sp. JMUB6875 | reverse complement strand
ACGCATCGTCACCTTCACCCCCGCCCCCGCCACCACCCTCTCCGCCCTGTAGCGGACCGGCCGGTCACTCCACGGTCCCGCGCGGAACGATCCATCGCTGCCGCAGTGCCGGGTAGGCCTCGGATATCAGCTCGAAATGCTTGTCGTAGTGGAGAACCGTGGCGTCATAGTGCACGGCGGTCGCTGCGATCAGCACATCGGTGGCCTGAGCGGATCGCCCGTGACCGCATACCCACAGCTGGCGTCGGATATCGCGGACCAGAAGGTCTATCGCGGGATCCATGGCAAGGAAATGGAAGACACCCGTGTAGATCATCATGATGCGATCGAGGTCCTCGGGATTGCGGGCGCTGAAGCACGCCTCGTCGAGGGTCACCGCGTTCGAGCAGAGGACTCCGACGTCGGCATTGAGGCGGTCGAAGGCCGCGCGGACCTCCGGTCGGCATTGGATGCGTGACACCGCGCTGTGATCGGCGAGGAAGAGCGCGCGATTCGCGCCGCGGCCGGTCATCGCTGCCGCGGCGGGTCGGCCTCCTCGATCGGATCGGTGTCGGCTAGGAACGGGGCCGCATCGGCGAACCAGGCGATGGCGTCATGCTGCTGACGCTGCCGGACGAGCAGGCTCAGGGCGGTCCGGACCGTCTCCGCTTTCGATGCGCCGCCGGTCACCTTGCGGGCCTGTTCCATGAGCTCATCCGGGATGTCGATCAGTGTCTTCGTCATCGCCACCTCCCTGCGGATATATATTTCCGCTCGCCAGTATATACCCGGTGGCGCGGGTTGTCGGTGGTCGCGAGTGAAACGGCCTTCGACGCGCCGAGGGGTGGATGTGTGGCGGGCGGGCGTGTTGTCGTTAGATTGGGGCGAACGGATCGGTCGCTTGGCGAGATGGACCCGCAGGGAGGCGGGTTCGCCCGGCGATGCGGGAATACCGTTGTGACACAACGTGCCACGCGAGATGACAACGCGTGGTCATGTGGGGTGGGTTCAAACTATGACCTTGCCCTCACTGGCCGCGCGGGGTGGTGGTGCGGTCATACGATCCGGGGCTGACATATGCGGGAAGGCGAGTAGGCCATGGATCGAAATGCGTTCGTCGAGGTGATGAACGAGGCGAGCGGCATGTTGGAGGCCGGGCTGGCGGACGAGGCGCTGGCACGGCTGACGGCGTTCGACGACGGCCTGGACGTGGCGCCCGAGCCCAAGGACTACGGCTGGATCGTCTCCTACCGCTTCCGATCCGCCTTCGCCGCCGGTGATTACGCGCAAGCCCTGCACCTGGCCGAACGCGGCCCCGCCCGATTCCCCGCCGACATCCCGCCCGCCACCATGGCCACCATGTACTCCATGGCCGTGGAGGCCGCCACCCAGCAGGGCCTGCCCGACAGCGCCGTCACCATGGCCGACCGCTGCATCGAGCTCAGACGCTCGCACGGCGAACACGCCGAGGTCCTGATGGCCGCCATGACCGCCTGCACCCTGCTCGGCGACATGGAAAGACACGACCTGGCAAGCAGATACGCGCAACTGCTGATCACCGAGGGCGTCGGCCACGACGACTACCGCGGCTACGGCTACTACGCGCTGTGCGCCGCCATCGAATCCGGCGTCGGCGCCCACCTCATCGACACCCTGCGCGCCGGCCGCGAATGGCTCGAGAGCCAGGACAACGAATTCGCCCGGGTGGCACTGGAATACCTGGAAAACGCCCCCGCCCTGCGCGAACCCCTCATCGTCAACCTCGATCTAGCCAACCCCCTGGGCAACGGCGCTCCGACGCCGGATCCATTGAGCGGCAATGCGCCGCAGCCCGGCGCGGCGGGCGCCGATGTGCCGCTGTCGGATCCGCTCGCCGCGCCGGATTCCATGCAGACCCAGTATCTGCGCGTCGGTGACGGCGCCCCGCACATCGCCGCCGGACCGCAGCAGCCCCCGGCCGAGCAGATCGCGGGCGGCGAAACCGCGGATGCCCTGATGGACGCGAACCGCCCCGGGATCGCGGCGTCGGCGTACCGCGCCCTCATCGACGACGCCGTAGGCACCGGCCGCCCCGACCCGCTGATCATGGGCAAGGCTACCCTCGGCCTCCTCACCGCCCTGATCTTCGACAACCGTGTCGGCGAAGCACATTCGGTCTGGATCGACGAACACGGCCCCACCTACCTGGGCATCTGGTCCCTGGAAAATGGCCAGACCTCAGTCCACGACGCCATCGCCTACAACCTGGTCGCCGCCTTCCTCCACTCCCTCAGCACCGGCGACCCCAACGCCGCCAACCACGCCGTCGACTCCCTCATGACCCGAAACCTGGACTGGGCCTACGAGAACGACCCCCAGGCCATCCCCGCCATGATCAACACCTGGCGCCGCCACCTCCACGAAATCCACTCCGGCGAACCCGCCCCCGAATACCGCTGGCAACTCACCCAGGCCGAACAACGCTGGGGCCAGCCCATTCCCGACGGCGGCCTCTACTGGATGCGCCCCTACCGCTGGGTCATCGACTGGGTCTGACGCGCCGGTGACCGGTAGCCCCCCGGTCGCCACCTAAGCTGACCACATGGCAGCTACGGAAATCTGGCACAACCCCAAGTGCTCGAAGAGCCGCACCGCGAAGGGCGTCCTGGACGATTCCGGCACCGACTACGTCGAACGCCGCTACCTCGACAACCCGCCCTCGGCCACCGAAATCCGCTCGGCCCTCACCAAACTCGCCCTCGAGCCCTGGGACATCACCCGCACCGCCGAACCCGAAGCCAAGGAACTCGGCATCTCGAGCTGGCCCAAGACCCCCGCCGACCGCGACCGCTGGATCGAGGCCCTAGCCACCCACCCCCGCCTCATCCAACGCCC
>NZ_BAAFGR010000347.1:0-2869 GCF_041154655.1 Nocardia sp. JMUB6875 | reverse complement strand
GTGGTGGATTTGGCGTTGACGCTGTCGTTCGAGGCGGCGATGGTGGCGGGGGACGCGTTGGTCGGGGCCTTCGGGGTCGAAGCTGCGGAGCTCGAGGCGGAGTTGGCGCGGGCCAAGGGGCGGTATGGGATCGAGCAGGCCAAGCGGGTGGTGGGGATGTTGGACGGGCGTAGTCAGAGCATCGGGGAGTCGCTCAGCCGCAGCATGATTCAGCGGGCGGGGCTGCCGCTGCCCGCGTCCCAGGGCAATGTCTTCACGCCCGACGGGCGCTTCGTGGCGCGGGTCGACTTCTACTACGAATCCGCCGGTGTGGTCTGCGAATTCGACGGGCCCACCGATTACGGCCGTCTGCTGCGGCCGGGGCAGGATGTGGCCACCGCCATCCACCGCGAGCGGGTCCGCGAAACCTATCTGCGCAGACTGGGTTTCGAGGTGGTCCGGTGGACCTGGGACGACCTGGTTCGGGGCACTCCGGCGCATCGGCTCCGGGAAGCCCTGGCGGGCAATCGCCCCAAACCCTACGGCCGCATCGATCCCGCCCCGGCGCCGGAGCCGCGCTCGCTGCCGATTCGCGCGCTGTGACGCCATGGACACCCGCTGGGCCGTAAGGGGTTGCGGCCCAGCGGGCGCGAGGATCTATACGTTCGGCTCAGCCCTTGCGTTCGGCGATACGGGCGAGCAGTCGCTTGTGCACGACCGGCGGGAGCAGGTCGGCGATATCGCCACCGAGGGCCGCGACCTCCTTGACCAGGGAGCTGGAGACGTACCCGTAGAGCGGGTTGGTGGCGATGAAGAACGTGTCGACGCCGGTGAGTTTGCGGTTCATCTGGGCCATTTGGAGCTCGTAGCCGAAGTCGTTGCCATCGCGCAGGCCCTTGATGATGGCGGTCAGGCCCTCCTGCTTCGCGAAGTCGACGAGGAGGCCGCGCCAGGATTCCACTCTGACATTCGGCAGGTGCGCGGTCACCTCCCGGATCATCTCCATGCGCTCGTCGACGGTGAACATCCCCTGCTTGTTGGGGTTCACCACGACGGTCACCACCACCTCGTCGAATTGCGCGGCGGCGCGCGCGAACACGTCGAGATGTCCATTGGTCACCGGGTCGAAGGACCCGGGGCACAGTGCTCCAGCCATGGCCGAACGCTACCGCACGTGGCGGGACGCGAAACCGAAGGCCGCGACCAGGGACGGATCGTTGAACGAGGTGATGCGGGCGATCCGGGTTCCGATCAAGGTCAGGACCTGAATTCCGTACGCCTGGTAGTGATCTCCCATTCGTTGATAGAGGACGGCGGCGGGTTGTCCGTTGGCGCGGGTCGGGAGGAAGAGCCACTGGCCGGGGCGCAGGATGCGCGCGGAGAGGAAGCCGTGGACCGCCTCGCGGCCGGTGAACCAGGTTGGGATGGGTGGCATTTCCATTTCGACGTCGGCGCGCAGCAGGTCGAGCAGGGCGGCGTGGTCGGCGCGGGTGAAGGCGTCGACGTAGCTGTCCAGGAGTTGCCGTTGGATGAGTTCGTCAGGCTCGCCCAAGTCGGCCTCCACCGGTCCGGCTTGGGCCAGGCGGCTGCGGGCCCGCCGTAGTGCGCTGTCCACCGCGGTCGGTGTGGTGTCCAGCATGGCGGCGACCTCGGTCGTCCGGAACGCCAGCACATCCCGCAGGGTCAGCACGGCCCGTTGCCGGGCGGGCAGGAGTTGCAGCGCCGCAATGAAAGCCAGGCGGACTCCGGTGCGGTCCGCCACGATCGTGGCCGGATCGTCGAGTCCGAACCAGGCGTCGGGGGCGGGTTGCAGCCACGGCACCGACTCTTCCCGCGCCGCGACCGCCACCCGGTGATCGTCCTCGGGCGCACCCAGCCCCGAGGGCAGCGGCCTGCGCGCCCGCCCGTCGAGTGCCGTCAGACAGGCCATCGTCGCGATCTTGTACAGCCAGTGCCGCACCGACGACCGCCCCTCGAACCCGCCGATCCCCCGCCACGCCCGCAGATACGTCTCCTGCACCAGATCCTCGGCATCGTGCACCGACCCCAGCATCCGATAGCAGTGCGCGAGCAACTCCGGCCGGAATCGTTCGGTGAGAGTCGCGAATTCGCGCTCCGACGGCAGCGCGCCCGCCGCGGCGGCAGTGGAGAACGGCCTGATCGCCGCGGCCGGTTCGGCGGCAGCGTGTGGTTCGGTCGCAGAGCCCATGGCTGGTTCTCCTCGCCGCGCGAGAGTCTTCATGATCGCGGCCCCTGGCCGATCTGCCGCAGCCCAGCGCCGCTCATCAAGTATTCCGCCGCGCTGCCGGGATCGCCCGCGAGTTCGGCGACGGCCTTGCCGACCTGCTCCGGCGTGAGCACCGGTTGTATCCCGGCGATGAAGGTCTCCACGTCGATGCCCTGCCGCGCGGCGTACCCCGCGACCCCGTCCGCGCCGATCCCGGTGGCCGGTGTCAGCTGAGGCATGACGGCCACGAACCGAATCCCGAGTCCCGCCCGCTCCGATTCCTCGGCGGCGTACGTGCGGATGTACCGGATGGCCGACTTCGCCGGCGCGTACCCGCCGCTCAGCGGCGACCCTTTGACCGCGGCCCCGCTCGACATGGCGATCACGGCACTCCCCGGACTCAGCGGTTCGGTCAGCGCGGCCTTGATCCACACGAACGCGTGCTTGGTATCGGTCTCCCAGTTGCGGTTGAACGTCTCCCAGGTCTGCTCGTGAATCGCGGCCAGATGCGGCGGCGCACCCGCATTGAGCACCAGCAACGCCGGCCGGTACACCCGAACGATCTTCTCCGCCACGGCTTCTTCGGTGGCGTCGGCGACCACGGCGACGAACCGGTCCCCGAGCTCCTCGCGCACTTCCTCCAACTCTTCCGCGCCCCGCGCC
>NZ_BAAFGR010000346.1:0-2977 GCF_041154655.1 Nocardia sp. JMUB6875 | reverse complement strand
CCCCCGGCCCACTCCCCGCACTCAAATAAGCAATCCGCGTCCCATCCTCGGACACAACGTAATCCACCCCCTGATCACGCTCCGATTCCCCCATCGCCCCTCCCGAAGTCCCGCACAGCCAGCCTACTCCCACGCCCCCGCAATCCCAGCGACCTTGCCTGCCGGGTATTCCGTATGGATTTCATCGGCGAACAGATCCCAGAGGAAGGCGTTCATCCTCGCGGCCACGGGAGCATGCCGGGTGAGAATTGCTGCCACGGTGGGCGGTACGTCGTCCGGGATGCGGCCCGCGGCGCACTCGACTACATACTCGTTGCGGGCGACCACGCCGCCCGTGGGTGAGGTCTGGATTCCGCAAACCTCGGTCACAAGCCAGTTCACAAGCCGCATGGCGGCATAGTCGGCGTCGTACGTGGCGTGGCGTCCGACGAACTCACGTTCGGCGGGTGAGAGATCGAAATGCGGGGAGGTGGCCAAGCCGAAATCGGTGAGATAGATGCGCGTCCCGTCACTGCGCACATTGCCGAAATGTGCGTCCATATGCAGCAATCGGCGATCCCGGAGGAACGTCAGTATCTCGGCTAGCTGCCGCTCGACGGTGACGGCCTTGCCAATCGGGTTGTACCGCAGCCAGTCTCCCACCGCATGCGGTATGTACTCACTGAACAGCACGAGGGAACATGGCGCCGCAGCGAGCGCTTCCAGCCGGGCACGAACCGCCGAGGATCCACCGTTCGCAGCAACAACCGCGTCGATGTCCGCGTGTTCATCCGCGATCGCCGCCCGACCAGGCAACACCCGCCAGTGATACAGCATTGGAAACAACCGCGCCTCACCGTCCAACACAGCATCCGTCACGATGGTGTTGGCGGCCAGCTCCCGCCACGCATTGAATCCTGGGCCACCAATTCCATACTGGCAGAACAGTGGAACGTTGAAATGGTTCGCGGTGGAATCCCAGTGGGCCAACTCCCGATCGGTCAGGGGGATGCGCTTGACAAACACAGGCTCACCATCGACGTCAACGGCCGACGACTCCCCGCCCACTCCCACACCAATGGGCCGCCCCGACCCCATGAGCGCGACGAGATCACCGTCCATCCGATCTCCCAAGAACGCCGAGAGCCGTTGATAGCGTCGCCTTCTGGTGTCCGTCATCACCGGATTCTGCCACCGGCCACGAAGTGCCCCGCGAGCCGTTCGCACAGCGCGACCAGCTCGGATTCCACGATCCGCGGACCGCCCTCCCACGAATCGATGTCGAACCACCCCACCGAATCGGGTGTGCCCCTGGGCCGAGCGAACACATGCTGATGAAAATGCGCGACACTACGACCGGTAACAGCAGAGAACACGAACTCCGGCGCAAGCTCGGTCCGCAACGCCCCCGCAGCCCGCCGAACGGCCCACCCAACCGCAGCCCCTTCGCCATCACTCAGATCAGCCAAAGTCGCCGCATGACGCGTGGTTTCAACAAACAGATACCCAGGCATCGCCACCCCTTCCGACAGCGGCCGATGCGTCACCACCACCAACTCATCAGCAAAGATCACCGGCCCAACCAGCCTGCCAACCCCACGATGCTTGTCACAGATCAGACACCCACTCCCCATCCCACGACCCTACCCATCAAGCTCCTCGGATTCACTCTGTGCCAGAGGGAAACTGAAGTGGTGGCCGGACCGCGGCCGTGATCACGATATCCTCGCCCGGCGCCAGCCGCGGTGGCACTTGATCGGCCGGAACCGGCTCATCGCTGAAGACAAGCCTCTCCAAGAACGCGGCCGTCGCCTCCGGACCGGACGGAAAATCCTCTCCGCGCATCATCAACTGTTCCTTCCCACCGCTCGAAGATGTTCTCCTCATCGTCGCGCATTGCCCGAGCGCGCCATGGTGCATTGCATGCCTTGACTCCTGCCAACTCCCCGAACCTGCGTCCAAACCGGCCTGATCTCGCACTGTTGCAACGGAACTGGCCCATTTGATCGTCGAGCTATCGAAAGTGCGAGATCAGCTCGGAATGCATCACAGCCGACGGGTGCGTAGTACGCCGGTCAGCATCGGGAGGGAGAATTCGCCGTTGGAGGTCTCTGGTCTGCTTGCGAGGAACTCTCGGATACGGCTGAGTGTGGACGCTCGCTCCTGCTCGGGCATGACCAATATGCCTGCTCGCGTGGCAATTGTCGCGACGAGGGAGTCGGCGGTACGACGCTGCGAGTGGGTGAACTCGGCCTGCTCCGGCGAGCCGAACCGCGCAACGGCACCCGAGCCGGGAAGATGCATCCCGGCTGTCGCGGTGCGCCAGCTGCTGAGCGTATCCCGCGGGCCAATGGCCTCTCTTCCGCTGACACGCTCGAGCCCGGAAACCCAATCGATCCGGTTGTCCATCACATTCCACAAACCCGCCAGGACACCGCCGGGCGCAAGGACGCGCGCGATCTCCGGTCCGGCGACGGCCATGTCGAACCAGTGCAGGGCATTTCCGGCGAGCACCGCATCGACCGACGCATCCGGAAGCGGTATCGACTCGGCGCTGCCCTGAAGACCGCGAACCACCGGTAGGGTGAGGCGCAACTCGGCCAGCATTGCCGGGTCTGGCTCGACGGCAGTGACATCGACACCCAACGCAACCAATGTGCCGGTGAGCTTGCCTGTACCAGCGCCGAGATCTAGCACCCTTCGACCAGGCGCCGACTCCAGCGCCCATCGCGCCGCAGTCGGTGCGTAATCTGGTCGATGCTCCGCGTAGGCCGCTGCCACCGAGCCAAAGGACGAAGAATAGCGTTGCCGCACATCCCTTTCCATGCATTCACCCTATGCGCGGTACAAGCAACTCTGCCTGAATCCGCGAAACAAGCGACGAAGGTGCACATCCGCAACAGCCAAGCCATTTCTATGGCACGAGAATGCACTGGTGGAGGTGTCTTCTCGACGTTTGTCTGCGTGAATGCATGTTCATCAACTGGTGGGGGTGGGG
>NZ_BAAFGR010000345.1:0-3001 GCF_041154655.1 Nocardia sp. JMUB6875 | reverse complement strand
GTTTGTGCGCCTTTGTATTTCAGTATTCGTATTGACGGGGGTCGTGGGATTGGCTGCGGGGGCCGGGGCCGCGCCGGTTATGCGGGAGGAGGCCACGCAGATCACCTTGCAGGGGGCGGTGAATGTGCGCGATGTGGGTGGGTACATCACGTATACGGGGGATTCGACCAAGTCCGGCAAGGTGATTCGGGCGGATGCGTTGGGGAAGCTGACCGACGCGGATGTGCAGAAGCTGGGGACGCTGGGCATCAAGAGCGTGGTCGACTTCCGGACGGCTCCCGAGGTGCAGGGCATGGGCGCGGACCGGTTGCCCGCCGGGCTGAGCGCGGTGTCGCGGCCGATCGATGACGGGGGCATCTATCTGAAGACGGCGCAGGCGATCGGGTCGAAGGATCCGGTGCAGCAGCAGGCGCTGCTCGGGGACGGTAAGGCCGAGCAGATCATGAAGACCGCGTACACCAATTTCCTGAGCGCGGATGCGACGGCGAAGTTCGCGCAGACCATCAAGGAGATCGCGGCCGCGCCGGGTGCGTTCCTGTACCACTGCACCTCGGGCAAGGACCGCACCGGCTGGATGACCTATGTGCTGTTGCAGGCGGTCGGCGTTCCCGAGAATGTCGCGCGCCAGGACTACCTGCTGTCGAACCAGTACCGCGCCGCCTCGGACGCCGCCTTGCGGGCGCAGCTGAAAGCGGCCGGGATCATGCAGAATCCGGATCTGCTGATTCCCTTGCAGATCGTCAGCGACGACTACCTGAACGTCGCCGTCGACCAGATGAAGCAGAAGTACGGCGACTTCGGCAAGTACCTGTCCAAGGGCCTCGGCCTCGACGCCGGCACCATCCTCCAACTCCACCGCAACCTGGTGGGCTGACCGACACTATCCCCCGGTGCCTCTCGCTCCCGAGCGGGAGGCACCGCTGTGCCGAAAGTCAGTGCTACCTGCGGGACATGGGGCTACCGGCGGGACATGGGGGGCTCCCGGCGGGCCATGGCGCCGAGGGCGGAGAGGTCGAGGTCGCCGGAGGAGTCGGACCACCCGGTGGCGCACAGGTCGTCGGGGGTGGGGACGCCGAGGGCTTCGTGCAGGCCGACGGCGACGGAGCGGGCGAGCTCTTCGAGGCCGCTGCGGGGGATCGGCCAGAGCAGGGTGCGGCGCCAGTTCTCGATATCGTGCTGCGGAACCGGGGCGCTCCAGCCGATCTCGCGTAATCGCCGGTCCGCGGCGGCGGAAATCGGTTCGGCGAGATAGTAATCCCCGGTGAGTTCCGCGGAGAGTTTGATGTCGAACTGCTGGATCTGGACGTAGCGGTTACCGGTGGCGGCGAAGATCAACGTTGCGCGGGAGGGCAGTCTCGCGAGGCAGCCGGCCAGTGCGTGAACGAACACGTCCCAGTCGGTTGTCACTACGTGCTCGTTTTGACCCCGGGTGCCCATCGTGGCCGATCATACGCCGTCCAATGGATATGGGCGTGAAATATCCTGCCGCACAGTCCGATCAGCGGAAACCGTGGCTGCCTCACCGGACGGGCGTGGCGGGGCCCAGAATCGCGAGGGGCGTGCGGGCGAGCAAACGCGCGTCGCCGGGCTCCGGGGCGAGTGTCTGATCGGCGAAGAATTCCCGGATTCGCCGCCACACCGAATGGAAGATCGGATTCGATGCGACGGGCGCGGCCGCGGCCATTGCGTTCATTGCACTCCCCTCGGTTTCGTCTGAATGTTCGGCAACCCATTCTGCCAACCGAGCGGCACTGCGGCCGTTAATCTCTCGTGAAAATTGCGCTATCGGGCAAATGCATCGCGGAAAGAAGATCTCAACCCAGCGGTTCCAGGTCGAGCTCGGCGAGCAGGATCGGGTCGGCGAGCATTTCGATGCCGGCGATGCGACCGTCGACGACGGTGAAATCGAAGACCATGCGCGGGGTGCCCGCCGTCATCCACACCAGTCCGGCCAGCCCGTCGACGAGCACCGGGCGCGCGGCCCTGGCGCGGCCCGCGAAGGTGTTCGCGACCGCCTGCGCGCCACGGACTTCCGCGTCCGCGCCCATGGCGATGCCGATCGCGTCGGCCCGCACCACCACATCCGGGTCCAGCAATTCCAGCAGCGCCGCGAAATCGCCGCTGCGGGAGGCGGCGAGGAAGGCGGTGACAACCTCCTGCTGACGCTCTCGATCGATGGTGATCTCGTCGATGCCGCGCACCCGCCGACGCCCGCGACTGGCGAGTTGTCGTGCGGCGGCAGGAGTTTTGCCGAGAATCGGGGCGATGTCCTCGAACGGGACGGCGAACATGTCGTGCAGGACGAAGGCCAGGCGCTCGGTCGGGCTGAGGGTGTCGAGGACGACCAGCAGCGCGGCCCCGATCGAATCACCCAGCAGCGCTTCCTGTTCCGGCCCGATGGCGGCCTCGGGCGCGTCGTAGTCCTCGAGCGCGTCCTCGCGCCGGGTCCCCCGCGACTGCAGCATGTTCAGGCACACCCGGGAGACGACGGTGGTCAGCCACCCCGCGAGATTGTCGATCTCGGCGGTCTCGGACCGGCTCAGCCGCAGCCACGCCTCCTGCACCGCGTCCTCGGCCTCCGCCGCGGATCCGAGCATCCGCTGGGCCAGCGCCTGCAGCCGTCCGCGCTGCACCTCGAATTCGAGCGCCACGAGATTCAGGTCGTCCTGCCCGTTGCCCATGTCCGAAGTCTCCTCGATCACGACCGGTCGGTCTGTCCGAACCGCGCGGGCGTGTCCCCGCACTTCCTTGACCGATCGCGCGTCCCTAATGTGACAGCCCCCGCGACCTCGATCCGAAGACGCCACCGACCAGCCCGCCCGAGCTCGATCTTGGACGCCACTGTCCGACCCGGCGGTAACGTGAACGGTCGTGACCTCGGAATCCTCCAGCACCCCCGACCATTTCGAAGTACGCCCGATAGGCCGCGTCCGCTCCCCCCTCACCGACCGCACCGGCGCACCCCGCCAACCCGACGAGGACGCCCCACCCGCCGACATCC
>NZ_BAAFGR010000344.1:0-3005 GCF_041154655.1 Nocardia sp. JMUB6875 | reverse complement strand
TCCGAGGAGGGCATCGAAGCGACTGCTCGGGCGGTTGCGGGGCGGGTGTCGACGGTCGTGCACTGTGCGGGGGTGGCGGTGGTGGAGCCGTTCCTGGACAGCGGGACCATGGCCTGGGATCTCATGTTCCAGGTGAATCTGCGCGGACCCATGCGCCTCACCCAGCTGCTGATGCCGGGCATGCTCGATACCGAGTCCGCGCGGGTGGTGTTCGTCGCCTCCGACGGTGCGCGGGCGGGGGCCTCCGGGGAAACCGTTTACGCCGCATCGAAATCCGGGCTGTTCGGGTTCGCCAAATCCCTCGCGCGGGAAGTCGCCCGGCACAGTGTCACCGTCAACGTGGTCTGTCCCGGACCACTCGAGGGCCGAATGGTCGCCCACACCATGGCCGATCACCGCGACAGCCTCGCCGCCCTCGAAAAAGCCATCCCCCTCAAACGCTTGGGTCGACCGGACGAAGTAGCCTCCCTCATCGCATGGCTGGCGAGCCCGGAAGCCAGCTACGTCACCGGCCAGCTGATCAGCGTCAGCGGCGGCATAACGATGCAGTAGGAGTTTGCCAACATGCCCACCAAACCCATCGTCGACGCCCACATGCACCTGTGGGACACCAGCGCCCACGACTGGTACCCGGGTCTGGCGAGATTCGTCGAGGCCGGCAAGCCCGAGATCGCGGACAACTTCCTGCTGGCCGACTTCGACCGGGGTCTCGACGGGATCGAGGTGGCGGGGCTGGTGCACGTGTCCGCCACCACCTCGCCGCACACGTATCTGGCCGAAACCCGTTGGGTGGACGCCATTGCCGAGGCCGACCCGCGTCCGTTCGCCATCGTCGGCGCGGTCGATCCGCGCCTGCCCAAATCCGATCTGATCGACCATCTCGACGAGCAGGCCCGCACCGAACGCTTCCGTGGCGTACGGGTTTTCGAGGGCCTCTCCCCCAATACTCCGGCTGCCGATGTGATCGCCGGGTGGCTCCAAGACCACGACGCCGTCTTCGACCTCGTCGCCAAGCCCGCCGAAATCCTCGACTGGATCGACTTCCTCGCCGGCTACCCCAACCTGCGCGTGGTCCTCGAACACCTCGGCTTCCCCCAGGGCCACTCCTCCGACGCCCGCACCGCCTGGCACAACGCCATCTCCCTCGCGGCCAAGGAAACCCAATGGCTGTGCAAACTCTCCGGTTTCGGCCTCATCTGCCGAGACCTGACCTGGCCAACCCTGGAGTACTGGTTGGAATCCAGTGTCTCCCTGTGGGGTTGGCGCCGCCTGATGTTCGCCTCCAACATGCCGGTCGACTCGATGGCCGGGACCTACCCGGAGCTGGTCTCGACCATCGATCAGATCGTCACCACCGACGCCACCGACCAGGAAGCCGACTTCTTCTACCGCACCAACGCCCTCGACACCTACCGCCCGCGGTAGGCAACCGACACCCGGTCGCCTACCGCGAACGCCGTCAGTTCCTGTACCGGAACAGGATTCGACCCCGGGTGAGGTCGTACGGGCTCAGTTCCACCAGGACCCGGTCCTGCGGCACGATCTTGATGTAGTTCTTCCTGATCTTGCCGCTGATGTGGGCAAGGACCTGGTGGCCGTTCGCCAGCTCCACGGTGAAGGTGGCGTTGCGGAGGCAGTCGATAACGGTGCCTTCGATTTCTATCCCTTTGCTCTTCATATTCATCGCAGCACCAACCCGAGAGTGCTGTTCACGCGGCGAGCCCCGATGCCCTCGAAGAGGGCCGTGGCCGCCGTGTTGGACTCCTTCACTTCCGTTGAGGCAGTTTCGATTCCGCGTGCATGCAGGCTGGACAGGGCGCTGGCCAGCATGGCGCGGGCGATCCCACAGCGGTGCCGATCCGACCGCACGCCAATCAAGCCGAGCCGCGGCAGCCTGGTCACCTCCACCACGCGGAGCAGACCCACATACCGATCACCTTGTGCTGCGGCCACATACTTCGACGGATCCACCACGGTGTCGACACCCGGCACCCCCAGGTTCTCAACCGGCATCTCCTGCCAGCCGACCGTCGCCGCCACCTCGTCGCGAATCACCCGATCCACCTCGCGCAGTAGCCCTTCCGCCGCCCGCCCCGCAGGCACGATCGTCACCCCGTCCGGCGGCCGCACGGCCTCCAGCCCGGTATCCGCCGGATCCGTGGGCACGAGGTACTCCCACTCCCGCCGCCGCACCGCGAAACCGGCCCGCTCCCAACAAGACAGCAGTTCGGTGTCGTTCTCATCGACCACGGTATGCAACGGCCTGCGCAGCGTCTCGGCCATCGCACCCGCCAACTGATCGAAAACAGCGTCGTGCCATGCATCGACACTGACGAAGAGCCGCCCATCCGGCCGTGTAATCACGTCCCCGTGCCCGACCATCCGGTCGTCATCCACGGCTTCCCATCGGGTCAAAGCGACCCGGGTGATATCTGAAGTATTCATTGCTCGTCACCTTTCGCGAATGCCTTCCAAGGCAGGCGCTCCCGGCGACGTCTACATGGTTCGCCAATCCGTGACCACGAGTGGGAGCCCCCACACCTGTCCTACATACATGGGTCTCACCTCCTCGCCTCGAGTCACGGTCGCCAGCGACGCTAGCACCCCACCCACAGCCCCGCCCACCCATTTATTTCCCGACTGCCTCCAGCCACTCGGTGATCTCGGTGAAGTCGCTGGGGCGCAGACCTATTCGCGGATTCACCGGGTACAGCAGGGCTGGGGCGTTGTGGTTTTGCGATACCCACTCGCGGTCGTGGTCGGTGAGTTCGTCGTCGATCCAGATGAAGGGGCGGGCCGCGGCTCGGGTGACCAATCCTCTTGTCTTCCAGTGGAGACCGAACCAGGTGTCGATCGGGTCGGGGGCCGTGTCGGGCCAGTCCATTACTTCGAGGGCGGGTAGTCCGAGGGCTGGGCAGAGGGTGTGGTTGGCCTCGTCTGCCCAGGTGGTGGCCCAGATCAGTTCGCAGGGGAGGTTGGCCAGCAGGGGGCCGAGAGCGGGAATC
>NZ_BAAFGR010000343.1:0-3018 GCF_041154655.1 Nocardia sp. JMUB6875 | reverse complement strand
GGATCCAGGCGCGGCGGGTGACGCAGAGGTCGCGGAGGAGGGCTATGTGGGCGGGTGGGCCGCCGAAGCCGAGGCAGCCGATGCGGGTCCACTCGCGGGCGATGGTCCGGAGGGGGACCGGCGGCGTCGCGGGCCGCGGTGCCGGGTCGACCACTCGTGGCTTCCTTCCTGCTCGCGAACATTCGGTTCGCTGAAATCGACGGCCGACCCTATCCCGTCGCCACCGGATGTCCGATGGTTGCGCCGGTGCGATGCGTCACAAAAGCTCGGCAATCCTTTGGCTATTGCACTGACACTGCAATAGCGTGGAGGTCGGCGCCTCACGAACGGCGCCTCCGGAATCCCGACTCATCGCATCGAAGGAGAACCTCGTGGACAACAACCATCCGGTTATCGATCTCGGTTCGGCGGCCATCAATCTGACCGACACCATCACCTCGATCCTGGCCCAGTGGACCTACCTGCTGCACGCCTGGGGCTCCGCGTAAACCGTCAGTGCTACTTCAGCACCGCGTGTAGTAGCTGCACCCCGGCGGTGAGGGCCGCGCCCGCGACCGACCAGTCGGTCCCGGCGGGCTGGGTGGACAGCACCACGACGGCGTAGCGGTAGGGCTGGTCGGGTGCGGGGCTGACCAGGCCGGTGGTGGCGAGGGTGGTGGAGGAGTTCAGTTCCATCCAGCCCTGTTTCACCGCCCAGGTCGCGCCCGTCAGCGCGTCCGGAATGCCGAAGTACTGGTTGGTGCCGTCGGAGGCCGTCTCCGACGCGTTGTGCAGCGCATCGAGAATCAGGTCGCGTGCCGGAGCCGGGATGCCCGTGGTGATGTAGCGGAAGATGGCCACCACATCCCTTGGCGTGGTGAGGGTTTCGCCCCACTGCGCGATGTCCTCGGGCGCGGTGGTGCCGTTCAGACCGATGGCGCTCACCATGCGGTCGATGATCGCGTTGTTGCCCCGGGTATCCCACAGCCAGTCGGCGATATTGTCATTGCTGGCCGACAGCATCTCGCTGACCCGTTCGGCGGTGTCCGAATCCGGCTGCCAGTTCTGGTCTTCGAGCGTGTCGAGCGCGATGAGCAGCTTCACCACCGAGGCCGTGTAGAACTGCTGGTCGGCATTGAGGCTGGCCACGGGCGCGCCGGTGGTGGTGTCCACCACGTCGATGCCGACCGTGGTGCCGGGCGAGGCGGCCTGGATGGCGGCCTGCATCTGCTGGGCGATCGCCGTCACCGAGATGGGGCGCGGGACAACCAGTGTCGTGCCGGGCGGCGGAGTCGTCGGAACCTGGTCGAGACCTATCTGGTCGCGGGAGGTGGCCAGGGCGCGCGGAGCGCCCAGTGCTGCCAAGGAGATCACGGCGACGAAACTGCCGGCCGCGATCCAAGTCCACCGGACGTGCGGTGAGCGGGCCTGAATCGGGGTCATGACTCAATACATCGACACGAAGCTCGAGACATTTCCAGCGGGGAGCTGTCAATTTCCTGTTAACTGCGAATCGATCCGGTCTCGGTTGGGCGTCAGTTCCGACCAGCTATTTTGTCGCGAACTAAGATCGCTGGTGGGTCGGGATTCATCCCGGTGGAGACAAAGATGGGTACTAGCGGTGAGATTCTCCGAAAAGCCCTCGTAAAGAGCTTCGTGCCCCTCGGTTTCGGGGTGCTGATCATGCTCGTCCCGGTGCTCGCCCAGGCCGACGCGGACTATGGCAACGGTTGTGTTCTGTTCTCCGACAACACATCAGCAACCGTGGATTCCCTGCGGTCCAGATGCGACCCCGCGCAGTTGCGGGCGGTCTACCGGGACGCCCCGCGCGGCAATGTTCCGATCGGTGCGAAGGACGGCTGGGTCGCTTCGCCGCGCGAGATGCAGTCCTGGGCGCCGCTGCTCTGGATCGGCAAGGACTTCTACACCGGCCCCGCGGGCGGCTATCTGCTCAATCGGATCACGGGTGCCGGAATCGAGGCCTGGCAAGCGAACGTGTTCGCCGGACCCTCGGTGGTGGACGGCGGCCCGGCCTGGATCCTCGACTACGCACCGTCCCCGACCCCGCAGGTCTACGACGAGATCCGCGAGGTCGTGCCAGGCGTCTGGTTCGGTTATTCGTGGATGCGCCAGGGCGGCGGATTCGCCGAGCAGCTCAGCTTCATTCTCGCCTGAGCGCACCGGTTTTCACGCCCAGCGGCCGCCCCCGTCGACGTGCAGGGTGGTGCCGGTCAGGAACGGGTTGGTCAGGGCCAGCAGGGCGGCCGGCGGCGGCCAAGGTCGAGGCGGCGGCGTTGGCTGCGGCCATGACCGTGCGGCCGGGCGCGGGACGCCAGGCGACCACGCCGGAGAAGAGCAGCATCGCGCCGCCCGGGCGGAAGCGGTCGGCGAAATGCTTGGCCAGCAGGAGCGGGCCGATCACCTTGGCATCGAAGGCCCGGTGCACGGCGTCGCGGTCGAGGGCGGTGACCGGGCCGTTGGCGGGGTCGGCGGCGAGGGTGACGAGGTAGTCGAGCTCGCCGACGCGGGCGGCCAGGGCCGCGATCGTGGCTTCGTCGGCGAGGTCGAGTTCGGGGCGGCCGACCGAGATTACCTGTGCGCCAGCTGATTCCGCGTCATTCGCGAGCTGCCGGGCAATGCCGGAGCCGCCGCCGATGATCACCATCTTCTTGTTCTGCAATGTCGTCATGCCAGGAGTGAGCGTCGGGCAGCCACGCGATCATCCCGTCGTGATCTGAATGTTTTCGATGCTTTCCATAGAATTGCCGAATGCCTACCTTGCGCGCCCTCGAATGCCTGGTCGCGGTGCTCGACGCCGGATCGATTACCGAAGCCGCGGCGGCCCTGCATATGTCGCAGCCCGCGCTGTCGCATCAGCTGGCCGCCCTGGAGCGGGAGATCGGGGCGCCGGTGCTGGAGCGGCTGCCGCGCGGAGTGCGGGCGACCGTGGTGGGGCGCGCGGTGGCGGCCGACGCGCGGGCGGCGTTGTCGGCGGCGCAGCGGGTGGTCAGCACCGGGCGGGCGACGGCGGGCGGCGCG
>NZ_BAAFGR010000342.1:0-3050 GCF_041154655.1 Nocardia sp. JMUB6875 | reverse complement strand
CATCGCGCAGGGGGCGCTGCTCCGCGGGTCCGCCGGATATCTCGGGGAGATCGGGCATATGACGGTGCGGCCCGGCGGGCGAATGTGCCACTGCGGCAACGAGGGCTGCTGGGAGACCGAAGTGGGGGAGGCGGCGCTGTGCCGGGCGCTCGGGATGCCCGAGCACGGGCCGCGCGGAGCGATCGTCGCCGAACTGCGTGAGCTGCACGGGGATTGGGAGACGCACCTGCGCGAATACCTGGACTGGCTGACCCTGGGCCTGGTCAATGTGGTGAACATCCTGGGGCCGGAACTGGTCGTGCTCGGCGACCTGTTCACCGCCCTGCCCGACGGCGCGGTCGCCCGGGTGGGTGACGAGGTGCGGCGGCGCAGCATGGTGAGTCGCGCGCTGGGCGGGGTGCGGATCGAGAAGTCCAGGCTGGGCGCTGATTTGAAGCTGCTGGGAGCCGCGGAAGCCGCCTTCGAGGGTGTGCTGGCGATGCTGTGAGGTTGAATGGCCTCATGGAGCAGCTCCCCGAGGACTGGCAGCGCGGCATCGTCATCGTCGCGCACCCCGATGACATCGAATACGGTGCGGCCACCGCCGTCGCGCGCTGGACGCGGCAGGGCAAGGACATTCGCTATGTGCTGGTCAGCAGCGGCGAGGCCGGAATCGCGGGCCTCTCGCCCGCCGAGGCCGGGCCGCTGCGCGAGGACGAGGAGCGCGCCTCCGCCAAGATCGTCGGCGTCACCGAGGTGGAATTCCTCGGCCACCCCGACGGCCGCATCGTGGAATCCCTGGAGCTGCGCCGCGACCTGGCCGCCGCCATCCGCCGCCACCGCCCGGAAATGGTGGTGCTGTTCAACTTCGGCGACGTCTGGGCCCGCGGCTACGCCAACTCCGCCGACCATCGCGCCGTCGGCCGCGCCGCCCTCGACGCCGTCTCCGACGCCGGCAACGAATGGATCCACCCCGAACTCGCCGACCTCCCCGCCTGGTCGCCCCGCTGGGCCGCCGTCTACGGCGTCGCCGCCGGCAGCCACGCCGTCGATGTCGCCGACACCTTCGAGGTGGGCGTCGAATCCCTCACCGCCCACCGCCGCTACCTCGAGGCCCTCAGCCCCGAGCCCGCCGAAATCCAGGCCCGCGCCGTTCTCGAGCGAACCACGGGCCCGAAGGAAGGTTTCCCGGCCGACCACGCGATCAGCTTCGAGCTCTACTACTTCGCGGGCTGATCTCGGCCAGCCGCCCGACAGCCGGCGCGGCGGTGTCAAGGTCGGTAGGTGCGGGGCTGGTCGGTGGGGTGTGGCACGCTGTCGGGCGTGCGAGTTGCGGTGGTGGCCGGGCCGGATCCCGGGCATGCGTTTCCGGCGATTGCGTTGTGCCTGCGATTGCTGGAGGCCGGGGATGAGCCGGTGTTGTTCACCGGTCCGCGGTGGTTCGACGCCGCGCGCGAGGCCGGGATCGGGGTGCGGCGGCTCAAGGGGCTCGCACCTCGGGCCGAGGACGACGATGCGGACGCCGGTGCGCGGATTCATCAACGGGCCGCGCATATTTCGACCGAGATCCTGCCGGATCTGAGCGCCATGCTGCCCGAACTGGTGGTGTCGGACGTGCTGACCGCCGGGGGCGGGATGGCCGCCGAGCGGTTGAAGCTGCCGTGGGTGGAGTTGTCGCCGCATCCGCTGTATCTGCCGTCGAAGGGGCTGCCGCCCATCGGGAGTGGGCTCGCCCCGGGCGAGGGCGTGCGCGGGCGGGCCCGAGATTCGGTGCTGCGCGGGCTGACCTCGCGCGCCATTCGCCGGGGCGAGGTGCAGCGGGAGCAGGCGCGCGCGAGTATCGGCCTGCCGCCGCAGGATCCGGGACCGACGGCCCGGCTCGTGGCGACCCTCCCGGCGCTCGAGGTGCCGCGCCCCGACTGGCCGGACAACGCACACCTGGTCGGCCCGCTGTTGTGGGAGCCCACCGATCACACCCTCGACCTGCCGCCGGGTGACGAACCGCTGGTCATGGTCGCCCCCTCCACCGCACAGACCGGTACGGCCGGGCTCGCGGAAATGGCGCTCGAAGCCCTCGAAGGCGCGGGTGTCCGCGTGGCCATCTCCATGCTCGACACCCCGCCCGCCGACCTCCCCGCCTGGGCCACAGCCGGTTTGGGTCGCCAGGACGAACTACTCCGCCACGCCTCCGTCGTCATCGGCGGCGGCGGTCACGGCCTGCTCGCCAAGACCCTGCTCGCCGGTGTCCCCATCGTCACCGTCCCGGGTGGCGGCGACCAGTGGGAACTGGCCAATCGCGCCGCCCGTCAAGGCAGTTCGATCCTGGTCCGCCCGGCCACCCCGGAGGCGCTGCGGGACGCCGTCAAACGCATCCTCGACGACCCGTCCTACGCCGAATCCGCCCGCTCGGCCGCAACCGGTATCTCGGTGGTCTCCGACCCGGTCGAAATCTGCCACGCCGCTGTCGAACCCCCGGTCGCTGGCTGACCTACCCGCACCTCGCATTCCGGGCAGGTGGTGCAGCCCACGTGGCCGGGGTTGGAAGGCGTCCGCGGGTTTGGCGTAGGCTCGCCGCCGTGCGGTTGACGGAGTTCCAGGAGCTGTTGCATA
Source organism: Nocardia sp. JMUB6875 (assembly GCF_041154655.1). Lineage (NCBI taxonomy): Bacteria > Bacillati > Actinomycetota > Actinomycetes > Mycobacteriales > Nocardiaceae > Nocardia > Nocardia sp. JMUB6875. Next base: position 461 of record NZ_BAAFGR010000342.1, on the reverse strand, counting down.
CCGAGTTCGGTGCGGCGCGGGGAGACGCGCTGTTGACCGATCATGTGTTGCCGTCGATGGGTCGGACCGGCGCGCAGGCCATCGAGGCGGGGGTGGATCCCCGGGACGTGTGGCGGGCGCTGTGTTCGGAATTCGATGTGCCCAAGAACCGCTGGTGACGCGGTTCGAGTACGGCCGCCCGGTCAGCGAATCGTGCTGAGCTGGTTGCGGATTCGGTTCTAGTCTCCCTGCGTCTTCTTCGCGTAGTGCCGGGTGGCCTTGGCGCGGTTGCCGCAGGTCGTCATCGAATGCCAGCGGCGGGTGCCGTTTTTCGAGGTGTCAAGGAAGAACAGGACGCAATCCGGGTGCGCGCATTGCCGAATCCGGTCTGGAGTGCTGGCCAGCAGGTGTAGCAGGTTGTCGGCGGCCAGCCAGCCGGGTAGACGGGCGGGGTCGGCGACCTCGGGGGTCGAGGCGGGGCC
>NZ_BAAFGR010000341.1:0-3062 GCF_041154655.1 Nocardia sp. JMUB6875 | reverse complement strand
CGGTCGGGGCCGCGGGTTGATCGAGGGCGGAGGCGGTCGGGGCGGCGGTGACCGCCGGTGCGGCGGCGGTGGGGGTGGCGACGCCCGATTTCGCGGAGGTGCTGTCGCCGGTGACCTTGGCGATCTGAACGGCGACGGCCGCGGTCACGGCGAGCACGGCCAGCAGGCCCAACAGCGGGACCATCCACTGGCGTCCGCTGAGATTCGGGGAGAAGCCGAATCTCTCCCGCTTCGGCGACGTTCGGGCCGGTCGCTTGAGCGGTCGGCGCTCGGTCGGGTAGCCGGGTGGCGGGCCGTCGAGGTCGCCGCGCGCGGGCCGCGAGGACGGATCGAAGGAGGCTCGGGCTTGCAGGACGTCGTAAGCCGTTCGGGCACGGGGGGATTTGTAGGTCGCCCGGCGGGGAGTGCCCGTCGGGCGGGCCGGTGCCTGCTCGGCCGATCGAGCGTGCTGCGGATGCTCGCTCGATCGGCTGTAGGGCAGGGCGTCGTGTGAGGCCGGACCGGGTTCGGAATACTCGTCGCCAGGCAGCGGACCGGGTTCGAAGTACTCGTCATCCGGCAGCGGGCGAGGCTCGAAGTATTCGTCGTCCTCGTCGCCGAAGTCGTCGTATTCGTCGTAGCCGGAGGCGTATTCGTCGTCCGGAACGCGTCGCGCGGCCCGCGGCTGGGCGGGTGCGCCGGTGATCCAATCCGACCAGCTGCCGGTGTACTCGTCGTCGCCCGGGTTCGGCGGTTCCGATCCCGTTGTCCGCGAATTCGATTCGGTGGTGCTCATGGCGTGGTCCGGCCGCTGAGATCGGGGATGAGGGGCGCCCCGCTGGTGGGTGGCGTGCTGGATCCGGGGCTCGTGTTGGATCCGGGGTTGAGGTCCAGCACCGAGGCCCCTGTGGTCGGGGTGGTGGTGGGTGTGGCGCCGCCGCCGAGCGGGAACTGCCCGTTCGCCGGGACGCTGGTGGTCACGGTCGAGGTGCCCGCGAAATCCATTCCCAGGCTGGGCTTGTCGCTGCCGCCGCCGGGAACCGCGCCCGGCTTGACGGCCCCGGACAGGTCGTGGGCGACGGCCGCGAACCACTGCCCGACCCAGTCGGTCGGGCTCTCGCCGAATCCGGCGCCCTGCGCGTGGGTGTAGTCGTGCTTCTGCGCGGTGTCCCAGTACCGCACCCAGGTGGTGATGTCGAGCAGATCCTTGTTGTCGGTGATGTTCTGGGTGACGGCCGAGAACGACTGGGTGACCAACCGGCTGATCGTGGTGGGCGGCACCAGATTGGTGACCGCGCCGAGCAGCTTGCCGCCGAATACCGCGAGCCCCGCGATCGGATTGGCGAGCCCGGCGGTGGCGATCTCGGCGATATTGGCGGGCGTCAGAATGTCCTTCACCACGGCCACAATCGAATTGATGGCAATGGTGCCGACCTTGAGCAGCGCCTGGAACGCGCCCGGGATATCGATCTGGGTGTTCGGATTGGAGGCGTCGGCAATGCGCTGCGAGATCGACTTCTGCGGCTGATACGACAGATCCGACAGCGACTTGCCCGACACATCGTTGTTCACCACCGAGGTGACGGTCTTGATCGAGGTGAACGCCAGCGCCTCCGCGATCGACTTCAGCGAGCCGATCGGGTCACCGGCCGAAAGCTCCACCTGCCCGGCGATATTGGCGACGGTTCGCACCAGCGGCGCGCCCACCGGGGTATCGCAGGCCAGATCGCCCTCGGTGCAGAATTCCGCGACCCGGCCGACCAGCTGCCCGAAGTTCTCGAGGGTCGCGCTGTCGGGTGCGATGCCCGCCCCGGAGGCGGTCTTGGTGGCGGGCGGATCCGAAAGTTGGGCCACCGCTTTGCCATCGGTGCCCGGTGCGGCCGTGGGCAGCTTCTGATCCGGTTTGCCCGGGAACAGCGGGGCGTTGGCATTGCGGTTGGGATCGCCGAAAAGTGCTACCGCCGCGATCTTCTCGGCCGCCACCGTGCCCTTGCCCGTGCCGACCTCCTCCGCGAACTGCGCGGCCACGTGCGCGCCCTGGGAGTACCCGGCGAGCGCCAATTTCGTGCTGGGGCAGCGTTCGACGACCTGTTTGGCCATGGAGCGCAGCCGGTCCAGCCCGTCGCCGACGGATTTGGTGTAGCTGACGGTGCTGACGCCGGTCGCCCCGCCGAAGGACGCCTCGTAGGGCACGTAGGCGCGATCGACCAGGCCCGCGTCGCTGGCGGCGGCCATCATGGGCCGGAACACCTCCGACAGCATGCCGGTGTCGGTGGTGACGGCGGCGTCGGGGGAGGATTCGCCGGTGCCCTGGATGCCGAGCGCGAACAGCGCCGGGCATTTGTCGATGGGGACCGTGGTGTCGGGCGGCCCGCCGTGGGCCAGCCCGACGGCGGCCGTGGCGACCACGGTGACCGCCGCGGTCATCAGGATGGAACTCCGGAACCCCAGGGTGGGCAGCAGTTTTCGATGCACGTCGCACCTCGTTCAGGTCATGGACTTCGGGTTGCCGCGCCGTGCTGCGCGCGTTCGGTGATCCGCGCCCCGGCGGTTCGCGCCGCGGTGAGGATCTGCTCGGCGAGAAGCCGAACCGGTTGCGGGGGAGTGCGGGTGGGGTCGCCGTCATCCACTGGTGAGCCACCGGCGGCGGGATCCCAGACCGCCAATTCATAGGGTTCGAGTGCGCGCCATTGCTCCAGCCAGCCCAGCCGCCAGGTGCGGGCGCCCAGGGCGAGGGCCAGTCCCTCCATTTCCTCGCGCCGCTGCGCCACCGGAACCGGCAGCGGGCGAGCGGCATCCGCGACGGTCAGCACGCCGACCACCTGGCTTCCGGCCGGGGTGGCCTGCGCCTCGTAGGCGAGCAGGGCGCGGTGCAGCGCGTTGACCCCGCGCAGATGACTGCGGCCCACCAGGACCACCAGCGGCGAATCCATATCGCCGGTAAGCCCGATCCGCGCGGGCCACCGCTGCCCGGCATCCCCGGCCCAGCTGAGACTGGCCGCCAGACTGCTCACCCCGGCACCCCCGTGCACCCCGACCAGCCACACGAGCGGGGGACGGGCGGGCCGGTTCGGGACGGCCCG